>JADIMC010000092.1 GCA_017694955.1 Candidatus Limisoma faecipullorum | reverse complement strand
GGTGGAAAGGTTTTCCATAGATGGCGTTTCAATCTGGCGGAATCCGTGCAGTGTGAATACTTCTTTTATTGTGTCGAATATATAGTTGCGTTTCGCCATCTCTTCGGGCGAAAAGTCGCGTGTCCCTTTTGGAATTGACGGTTTCTGTGCCATTTGTATGATTATGTTGATGTGAACGCAAAGGTACTAAAATATCCGCAATAATCTAAAGTTTTCATTGCTTGAGATGAGATTTCAGGCAATGAAGAAATACTTTGTTGAATTTGAATTACTCATTCATATTTGTCTTGAATGAAGTGGGTACGCATCCTTGCTTCATATTCCGGTTTTTCTATGCCGTTTTGCTTGCCGATTTCAATGCACTTCAACAGCCATGCCATATTTTGCCCTAATACGCGCATGGTTTGTAGCCCTTCTTTGTCTTTTCGTACATCGTCAGGTGTAAATCCATGCACGGAATTCCAGTAGTGGGAAGATACAATAGGCATGTTGCAGATGGTAAAATATTGGTTCAGTTGTTTGAAAGTGGCAGAAGCTCCTCCACGGCGGCATGAGACTACCGCGGCTCCGACCTTTCCTGCCATACGTGTTTCAGTAGCATAGAAGAGGCGGTTCAAAAAAGATACGAGTTGACCCGTCGGACCGCTGTAATAAACCGGCGAGCCGATGACAATACCGTCAAACTCATTCAACCGTCCTTGTATTTCTTTCACCAAATCATCGCGGAAGCAGTGTCCTGTATTCATGCAACTGCCACAAGCAATACATCCAGCTATCGGCTTTTTGCCCAAATAGAGCATTTCTGTTTCGATGCCATTCGCGTGCAAGGTCGTTTCTACCTCGCGTAAGGCTGTATAGGTGCATCCTTCTTTGTTCGGACTTCCGTTTATTAATAATACTTTCATTGCTTAAAATTTATGAGCCAATTCCGCAGCTTGCTTGCAACCGTCTGTCTTATCAATTTCGCCTGCTTCCAGCACACCGGGTACAAGCACTTCGCCCGCCTTATCCCATTTCAACAAGGCCGCCGAACGCTCGATCGGGATACGCACTCCGTCCATTACTGTGGGGTCATGTTCCTCGCAGCAGGTTATCAAGCCCCATTTCTTGCCGGACACGTCTTTCCCGGCTATGCAGAACGAATAAATGCGGTCTATCACTCCTTTTATCTGCGCAGGGATTGAATACCAGTATACCGGCATTGTGAATACTACGGCATCGGACTCAAGGATTGACGGCGCAATGATGTTGAAGTCATCGTCAAAAGAACATGCCTTGCCCGTCTTGAAACATGTCTGACAGGCATGGCAACCGCCTATTTTCATAAATGCGGCATCAAACCGTTGTACCATATGACCAAGCTTCTCCGCCTCTTTCAAAAACGCCTCCGTCATGGCAAAGCTATTGCCGTTCTTGCGGGGACTGCCAGTGATTACTGTAATCTTCATTTTGCTGTTCTCCTATTTTTGAATGGTGTCTGAATTTTGATTATAGGCCTTGGCTACGCATTTCCATTCTCCGTTCATTTTCATCATCAGCAGATAGTCGGTGAAGTCGATGCGTCCTCCCCATTTTTCTTCCAGAATACGGACAACAGCGAGCGTTTCTTCAACATCAATCACGTCGATACGTGCTTTGAAATTGTTGCCAGCCCCTACAGTGTCTACATTTTTGTAAAATTGCTCGATGCTTCCATGTTCCAACTGTCCATCCAGATAGCCGAACAGTACAGCTTCGTCTATGAACAATTCTTTCGCATAACTGCTGTTGCCTTCAGCTACGCTTTTCACAAACTTCATGGCTGCTTCTTCAACTGCCTTGTATTCGTCTATGCTTGCTCTCATAATATGTATGTTTTAATGAATTAATGTGATACAAAAATATTGTATATTGCATATTCGGACAAGTACCGAAAAATTATTCATATACTGAAAAATTATTCGGTATCTCCTAGCTTCAATCGAATGTGTATATTTTTGCAGGAAAATAAAACCTGATTGCAGTTATGTACGAAAGAAAAATACCGGTTGATTTGGATTGCCCGCTTAGGCTTACTATGAGTCTTATTGGAGCCAAATGGAAATCCTGCATATTGGACGAGTTGCGGTATAGGGCGTTACGTCCGAGTGAACTCCATAAGATTTTTCCGGAAGCTACGCCGCGTGTGCTCGACCTCCAATTGAAAGAGCTTGTAAATGATGGATTGGTGACAAAAACCATCTATCCCGAGCTGCCTCCGCGCTCGGAATATGCCATTACGTCATTAGGAATGACCTTGATACCTATTATAGACGCAATGATTGAATGGGGTGATAAAAACGTCGCGCTGTTTGAAAGAAAATACGGCAAATAGATGCTTTTCTATCATTCCCGGCGACTGGTGTAGATAAGGATATAATATATTAATGTGGCAAGGCTCGATACGGCAGCCACTACGTATGTGTATGCCGCGGATTTCAGTGCGTCTTTGGCCTGTTCTTGTGTCTGTCCTGACGTTATGCCGGTCCGTTGAAGCCATAGTGTGGCACGGCGGCTCGCGTCGATTTCCACAGGAAGCGTTACAAGCGTGAACAACGTGGTTACGGCATAGAGAATGATGCCTAACAGCAGCAGTTGCGGGAATACGCTTATTGTCAGTATGCCTCCCAATAACAGCCATGGCAACAGTTTTGACGAGAAATTCACGGCCGGGACAAGGTTTGAGCGCAAGCGGAGCATGCTGTATCCAGTCGCGTGTTGCAGTGCGTGGCCGCATTCGTGGGCTGCTACGGCTGCCGAGGCTACGCTGTTGCCGTAATATACTTCTCGACTCAGGTTTACGGTCTGTGTCATCGGGTTGTAATGGTCTGTCAGATGTCCGTCGGTTTGTGTCACTTGCACATTATATATGCCGTGTTCCCGCAGCATCCGTTCTGCCACTTGCGCTCCTGTCAGGTTTCCGTTGACAGGGATTCGCGAATATCGTTTGAATTTACTCTCCAATGATGCCTGTACGGCATAGCTTGCTATCGCAATCGCGATGAAAATAATGAAAATCATATGTTTATCTATTTCAGTTTTAGCCTTGAAATTACAAAATCCATACCAAAAGCAAATAAAATCTGGGAAATTGTTGTTTTTTCAAATCTATTATATAATTTTGCAATCAGATTATTGAGAATAATGACGAAGTCGTTTGCATATTATTTTTTCTTTTACTTTTATTTTGCAAAGAATAAGAGCGGGATGATATGTGGATGACAGAATCGGAAGATATAGATTTATAAATGAACATTGAATCCCGCTCCAAGGCGGGATTTTTTATTTTATATATAAATGAAGAAAAAAGTACTTATACAGGGAGTGGAGGGATGCTACCACGATGCGGCGGCAAGAGCGTATTTTGCCGGTGAGGACATAGATGTGGTGCCTTGTGACACATTCGGAGATATGTTCGATATGTTGCAGTCTGACGCTTCGTTGTTGGGGATAATGGCAATAGAGAACACTATTGCAGGTAGCCTGTTGCAGAATCACGAACTGTTGCGCCTTAGCGGTCATAAGATTGTCGGTGAGCATAAGATGCGCATCTCTCACGTGCTTGCCGCTTTGCCGGGACAAAGTATGGACGACCTGACAGAGGTGAATTCTCATCCGATGGCGTTGATGCAATGCGGACAATTTTTGTCTGCGCATAGGAATTTGAAAGTGGTTGAAAAGGAAGATACCGCCGGCAGTGCGAAGATGATAGCTGAAAACAGGTTGTATGGACATGCCGCCATTTGTGGCAAGTATGCTGCCGGACTGTACGGATTGGATGTGCTTGCCGAGGGAATAGAGACTAACAAGCGCAATTTCACGCGGTTTCTGATTCTTGCCGATCCTCTGTCGGAAAGTGAGCTCACATCAGGAAAGAAAATCGACAAAGCTTCGCTTGTGTTTACTCTGCCGCATACTCAGGGCAGCTTGGCCAAGATTCTTACAATATTCTCGTTCTATGACATAAACTTGTCGAAAATACAGTCAATCCCGATTATAGGGCGGGAATGGGAATACAGGTTTTTCATCAACCTTACGTTCGACGATTATGTGCGCTACCGCCAGTCGATAGAGGCCGTAAAACCTTTGATAAGCGATTTCAAGATATTGGGTGAATATTCAAAATGCGATTAAGATATGGAACAGAAAAAAATCAGACCTGCGCGCAGGGTGGAAAATATAAAGGAATATTATTTTTCGCGTAAACTGAAAGAGGTCGCTCAGCTGAACGCAGAAGGAAAAGACATAATTTCGCTTGGTGTCGGTGGTCCGGATTTGCCTCCTTGTGAAAATGCCATAGAGCGGTTGGATGCAGTGGCACGTAGGCCGGATTCACATAGTTATCAGCCTGTTTCAGGATTGCCGGACTTGCGTAAGGCGTATTCTGAATGGTATGCCAGATGGTATGGGGTCGTGCTTGACCCTGCTACGGAAATACAGCCATTGATTGGGTCGAAGGAAGGTATATTGATTGTCAACCTTGCATTTCTTAATCCCGGCGACGGTGTTCTTGTTCCAAATCCGGGATATCTTACATATACATCTGGAAGCGAATTGGTGGAAGCTGAAATATTCAGATATGACTTGAAAGAAGAAAACGGTTGGTATCCTGATTTTAAGGAATTGGAAAAAATGCCGTTGGATAAAATTAAGCTGATGTGGGTGAATTATCCGAATATGCCGACAGGCGTATCTGCCACAAAGATGCTCTATGAACGGTTGGTGGATTTCGGGCAGAGGCATAATATCGTGATAGTAAACGACAATCCATACAGCTTCATACTCCACGATAAGCCAATGAGTATTCTTTCGGTGGATGGCGCTAAGGATATTGCAATCGAGCTTAATTCGATGAGTAAGTCTCACAATATGGCCGGGTGGCGTATGGCAATGCTTGCTTCCAATGGTGATTTTGTTAATTGGGTATTGAAAGTGCAATCCAATATTGAATCTGGTCAGTTTCGCCCGATGATGGAGGCTGCTATTGAGGCGCTTTCGTGCGGGAAGGAGTGGTACGATAAAATGAATAATGTTTATTCTTCTCGGCGTAAATTGGCTGAACAGGTGATGGAAGCCTTGCATTGTACGTTCGACAGCCGTCAGCGCGGCTTGTTCCTTTGGGGCAGGATTCCTGTCAGTGCTGGCTCGTCGGAAGAATTTGCGGATAGGGTGCTTTATGATGCGCGAGTGTTCATCACGCCGGGTACGGTGTTCGGGAGCAATGGAGAGGGCTATGTAAGAATTTCGTTGTGTGCGGATGAAGATAAGTTTAGAGAGGCATTGAAAAGGATTAATGATTTAAATATATAAAGAATATTATGGAAGATGTAAAGAATATACAGTTTGAGGGGGTTGACCCGAAGCGTCCGATAGTGATAGCCGGGCCTTGCAGTGCGGAAACAGAAGAACAGGTTATGGCGACGGCAAGGGAATTGGCAAAGAATGGTGTGAAAATATTCCGTGCCGGGATATGGAAGCCGCGTACCAAACCGGGAGGCTTCGAGGGGGTAGGCGAACAAGGCTTGGCGTGGTTGCGGCGGGTGAAAGAGGAAACCGGTATGCTCGTCGCTACGGAAGTGGCTACCAAGCATCATGTGAAGGCCGCGCTCGATGCCGGGGTTGATGTGCTTTGGATTGGAGCGCGCACGTCGGCAAATCCTTTCGCCATGCAGGAGATTGCCGACGCTCTCGTAGGGGTGGATGTGCCGGTGTTGGTAAAGAATCCTGTCAATCCCGATTTGGAATTGTGGATAGGAGCGATGCAGCGGATTTATAATGCCGGATTGCGGCGTATTGGCGCCATCCATCGCGGGTTTAGCGCATACGGCAAGCATCTCTACCGCAATATGCCGCAATGGCATATTCCGATTGAGTTGCGCCGCCGTTTGCCGAATCTGACTATATTTTGCGACCCGTCGCATATCGGCGGGAAGCGAGAGCTGGTTGCTCCGTTGTCGCAGCAGGCTATGGATATGGGATTCGACGGACTGATTATCGAGTCGCATTGCGAGCCTGACAGCGCATGGAGTGACAAGTCGCAGCAGGTCACTCCGGAAGTGTTGAATTTCATCCTCCATACGTTGGTGGTGCGCGATTCGGTGCAGACTACCGAGAGCCTTGCCTTGCTTCGCCAGCAGATTGACCAGATTGACAGCGAATTGCTTGAAGCTCTTAGCAAGCGGATGCGTGTATCACGGGAAATAGGGCAGTATAAGAAAGAGCATAGCATGCCGGTTGTGCAGACCGGGCGTTACGACGACATTCTCAACTCGCGTGCCCGCAGCGCGGAGGAGCTTGGTATGAGCGGCGAGTTTATGAAGGTGGTCTATCAGGCCATCCACGAGGAGTCGGTAAGACAGCAGATTGAGGTGTTGAACAATCGTTTGTAATTCATCAGGCTATGAAGATATTGATACTTGGTGCCGGCAAGATGGGCACTTTCTTCTCCGATTTGCTTTGTTTTAAGCATACGGTCGGCATCTTTGACACCGACCCTCAACGGTTGCGATTCACGTTCAACACTCAGCGTATGACCGATGTGGAGGAAATCCGCGAGTTCGCGCCGGAATTGGTTATTAATGCCGCTACGGTGAAATATACGCTCGACGCTTTTCGTATGGTGATGCCTTACTTGCCCGATGATTGCATCCTTTCGGATATTGCGTCTGTCAAAAACGGACTTCCTGAATTTTATGCCGGTTGCGGGCATCCTTATGTGAGCACCCATCCGATGTTTGGCCCCACGTTCGCCTCGTTGAGCAATCTTTCCAACGAGAATGCTATCATTATCAAGGAGGGTGACCATCTCGGACGCATATTTTTCAAGGATTTATACAGCGAGTTGCATCTTAATATCAGGGAATATACTTTTAAAGAACACGACGAGGTCATCGCCTTTTCGCTGTCGATTCCGTTTACATCCACGTTGGTGTTCGGCAGCGTGATGAAGCATCAGGACGCGCCAGGCACAACGTTCAAACGCCATATGGCTATCGCCCGCGGGCTTATGTCGGAGGATGATTATCTGCTAACAGAAATCCTCTTCAATCCGCATACTGTCGGGCAGATAGACAAGATACAGGAACGTCTCGAAACCTTGAAGGAGATAGTGCGCGACAAGAACACCGTCGCAATGAAACGCTACCTCGAAGAAGTCCGTGCCAACCTGAAATAAACTCAAATCATTAGGCTGTTTATATCTATTTGGAAGAAAGGAAGATATGTGCTAAATCCATTCAGATGTCTCCCCCTATTTGCTCCGCAGACTTCGCAAACAGAGGGAGACACAGGAATGTTGAGAGAATAGGGTGAGGGTTGAGAGAGAAATTTCACTCAACACTAAACACTAAACGCTCAACAAATACGCCTACCTTGTTCTAAAACATATATACTCTAATGACCGATTTTGGTTTATTCGTGGTGGTAGGGCTCGTGGTGGATGATTGAGAAGGCGCGGTAGAGCTGTTCGGTGAAAACGAGGCGGATAAGGTCGTGGGGAAATGTCATTTTCGACAGTGATATTTTTTCGTTTGCCCGCTCGTATATCTCTTTTGAGAAGCCGTAAGGTCCGCCGATGATGAAAACCAACCTTTTAGGCACGCTTTGCATTTTGCGTTCGATGTATGCGGAAAAATCGACGGATGTAAACTCTTTGCCGTGCTCGTCGAGAAGCACTACGTAGTCCGACTTGTCCAAAGCCGCCGCTATGTTGTCGCCCTCCAACTGCTTCTGCTGTTCCTGCGACAGGCTTTTTGTGGTTTTGGCATCCGCGATATACTGTATGGAGAAAGGGCAGTAGCGCGATATGCGCTTGGTGTATTCGTCGATACCTTGGTTAAGGTAGCTATGGACTGTCTTTCCGACAACAAGCAGGCTGATTTTCATATTTATTTTTTTCTGCAAAGATACGAAACATAGTATCTTTGCACCAAAATCTTAATCGTAATGAAAACAAAGGAAGAACTTATAGACGGTCTGCTGGATTTGGCTTTTGCCGAGGATATAGGCGACGGCGACCATACGACGCTTTGCTGCATACCTGATGACGAGATGGGCAAGCAGCATCTGCTGATAAAGGAAGAAGGCGTGCTTGCCGGGGTTGATATTGCCTTGAAAGTGTTCAAGAAATTCGACCCGACATTGAAGGTGACGGTGTTCATCAATGACGGCGCACATGTAAAGCCTGGCGACATTGCGTTTGAAGTGGAGGGAAAAGTGCGCTCGTTGTTGCAAACCGAAAGGCTGATGCTCAACATAATGCAACGGATGAGCGGCATAGCTACTATGACGGCCAAATATGCCGCTGAGCTGAAAGGCTTGAAGGCGAAGGTGCTCGATACGCGCAAGACCACTCCCGGAATGCGTATGCTCGAAAAGGAGGCGGTAAGAATCGGCGGGGGAATGAACCACCGCATTGGTTTGTTCGATATGATTCTCCTGAAGGACAATCACGTGGATTTTGCCGGCGGGATAAAGAACGCAATCAATAAAGCTCATCAATATCTGAAGGACAATCACAAGGAAGGGATGCAGATTGAAATCGAGGTGCGCAATTTCGACGAGCTTCGCGAAGTGCTCGAGATAGGAGGAGTTGACCGCATAATGCTCGACAATTTTAATATAGAGAATACAAAGAAGGCTGTTGAGATGGTAGGGGGACGCTTTGAAATCGAATCGTCGGGCGGCATCACTTTCGACACTTTGCGCAAATACGGCGAATGCGGCGTGGATTATATATCAGTCGGCGCGTTGACCCATTCCGTAAAGGGTTTGGATATGAGTTTCAAGGCTTGCTAAGCATTCTTGGCGGCGAGCATATCGGATATGTGGAAGCCTGTAAAACCGTTGATGGTTTTATGGGCTTTTCTGTTTATTTCGTCGAACGGCAATGTCGTGGCAAGAGCTATTGTCGTCGCTCCGGATGCCATGCCTGACTGTATGCCCGAAAGCGAATCCTCGAAAACGAAGCAGTCCTTTATGTCGATGCCGATGGCTTCTGCTCCTTTTTTGTATGGCTCCGGGTCGGGTTTCGAGTGCGTGACCATATCTCCTGTCACTACGGCGGCAAACAGTTTGCGGAATCCCGGATTCTGCTCGTACAGGTTGTCCATTTTCTTTTGAGAACTGCTTGTCACTATCGCGCATTTCACTCCGCGGGCGTTCAACTCCTCGATGAAGCGTATTGCTTCAGGAAATGGTACATACCGCATATTCCGTTCATAATCAACAATCATTTTCTTGATTTCTTCCTGCACTTGCCTGTCAGGAAAATATGTGTCGAGAATCTTGGGCAGTGTGGAGCCTTTGATTTTTATTGCGAAATTGTCGATTCCTGTGGGAAACCGTTCTTCTATCTCTTTCCAGCATTCTGTGTATGCCGATTCGCTGTCTATTACTACTCCATCGAGGTCGAAAAGTGCTCCTGTCGTCATCTTCGGTGAAATTTTCCGCAAATTTAGTCATATATTTTGTGTTTTTATGGAATATCTGTAATTTAGCGTTATGACTGAAGATTTTCAATTACGTACAGACCCGCGTACTGCCGCCGATATGCCTCGTGTGATGCATGCGCTTGCGGCACAGTATGATGTTGCACCTGAGCGCATAAAGGCGTTGCGCATAATAAAGCGTTCGATTGATGCCCGGCAGCGCAATGTGATGGTAAACCTTACTGTGAGGTGCTGGCTCGACGAAGAACCGGCCACTATTGCGTTGTATGAACCGATAAGTTATGGCGATGTTTCATCGTCGGAAAGAAAGGCTGTTGTGGTAGGCGCCGGGCCTGGCGGATTGTTTGCCGCCTTGCGTTTGATTGAAGCCGGGGTTAAGCCTGTTCTTATTGAACGTGGGAAGAACGTTGACGAGCGTAGGCTCGACATTGCCAAGATTTCGCGTGAAGGGACGGTCTATCCTGATTCCAATTATTGCTTCGGCGAAGGCGGTGCGGGTGCTTATTCCGACGGAAAACTTTACACACGAAGCAAAAAGCGCGGCTCTGTTGACCGCATACTTCAGATATTCAACCAATTCGGTGCATCTGACGATATTCTGATAGATGCGCATCCGCATATAGGCTCAGATAAACTTCCGGGAGTTATCCGCAATATGCGCAACCGGATATTGGAGAGCGGGGGAGAGGTGCATTTTTCCACAACTGTCACATCGTTAAAATTGAAGGAAGGTGAAGTCGTTGGAGTGGTGTGTGCTGATGGCAGGGAATTCGATGGACCGGTGATACTTGCCACAGGCCATTCGGCACGCGATGTCTATCGTATGCTCGACGCGCAAAGCGTCTGTATAGAGCCTAAAGGCATAGCCGTCGGGGTGAGACTTGAGCATCCGCAGCAGCTTATCGACCGCATACAATACCATTCACCTCAAGGACGCGGTGAATATCTTCCTGCAGCCGAGTACAGTTTTGTGACTCAGGTTGACGGACGCGGTGTGTATTCATTCTGTATGTGTCCGGGCGGTATTGTCGTGCCGGCGGCGAGCGGTGCCGGGCAGTTGGTGGTCAACGGCATGTCTCCGTCCAACCGTGGCTCGCGCTGGGCTAATTCCGGTATGGTTGTTGAGGTCAGGGTAGAGGACATCGGTAAGAAATATGACAAGTTCGGCAACTTGCGGATGATGGCTTTTCAGGAAGATTTGGAGCGGTTGTGCTATGAGCAGTCGGGATGCACTCTCAATGCCGGTGCGCAGCGTATGCTTGATTTTGTCGAGGGGCGTGCTTCTGAATCTTTGCCACGCACTTCCTACGCTCCGGGAATACATCCTTCGCGGCTCGACTTGTGGCTGCCGCCTTTCGTAGGAAAGCGTTTGCAAAAGGGATTCCGCAAGTTCGGCAGCTTTGCGAGAGGATTTCTTACTAATGAGGCGATATTGATAGGAGTTGAGTCGCGCACATCGTCGCCGGTACGCATACCGCGCGATGCTGCCACTATGCAGCACGTTTCCGTCAAAGGATTGTATCCTTGCGGAGAGGGAGCAGGGTATGCCGGCGGAATAGTGTCGGCTGCAATTGACGGCGAGAAATGCGCTGTTGCCCTCGCCGAATCCTTGTAATTTTATTACTGCAGTCTATTCCACTGCGTCGAGCAGTACGAATGCAGCCCAATATAGAGGGGACTCGTATGGCTTTTGTCGGCCATCGTGTGTCTCAAAATCACGTACAAGCGCTTGCGCCAATTTCAGTGCGTCGTGTTTGCTCTTTCCTGATAGTAGTTGCCGATAGAATTCGGTCATCAGCATCTGTGTGGAATTGTCGTCAATATTGGTCAAAGAGCCTAATATGGACTTCGCACCTGCTTTACGGAATCCTCTTGCCAGGCCATAGTCGAGGCACGAGGTGGATGCTGAATACAATGAGTTTGGAGAGGAAAGTGCTATGAAATCAACATTCTTGAAATCCAATCTTGAAATTTCGTTGGCGAATAAAGCGCCGTCGTTTTCCAGCTTATTTATAGCATTTAGATCGAAATTGTCATTACCTGTACCGGCAAAAACAAGCGTGCTTCTTTGCAACAGGCATTCCTCAAGGGTATGTTCTTCTATCGGGAATGATTTCAAATTATAGTTCTGTGAAACAGACGCTATGTGCAGTATGCCTATTTCTTTCCCAGAAAGGTTACGGAAAGATTGCTCCGTTCCGTTGTCTCCGGTCAGGCATACGGTATTTGTGCCTTTTGATACCATCAGTGACTCGATTTCCGTCACTTCTTTCTTGCTGCCTGGCAGATAGGCTATGTGATAGCCATAGTTAAGACCACCGTAGAGCACGGCGTTATTGTAGGTGATTCCTTTTGCTTTCCCTATCATTTCTAATGTCTCGCCGGAAGAAATCCGGTAGAATGAAATGTTCTTTTCCGGGTGCATGTATTCCCACAGATTTTCCACAGGTAATTTTGTGAAAACACCTGTCGGTCGGAAATATATTTTTGTCTTTCTGTTTATATACGGTTCAAGTTTTTTGAAAATCTTATCAGAAAAATTCTGCCATTCAGTGTGGGGAAGGATTTGATTGCCGGGGAAACGGCACAGTTGGAAAATAGTGCCTTCCGTATTGTCTTTAGAATAGATTAATGCAACGTATTCGTCGTCGCCTGTAGGAAGCGTATAATTATAAAAGTATATAAGAGCGTCGTTTTCTGACAGCTTGTCTTTGTGTTTTTCCCAGTTCGCAACGTCATCGTCGATGAATGCTCCGAGCAGATTTCTCGATTCGAATTCTTTTATCCACGCAATAGTGGCATCGGATATTATATTCTCTTTCTTTGGAAACGCGTCTATCAGTACGAATGCAGCCCAATATTGCGGTGCAGAATAAGGGGAGGATCTTATGGTGTCTTTTCGGTGGCTATTCCCTCGTTTCTCTAACTTTAATCTTTGATATGGAGTGAGATTGTCGTTGGAATTCTTTATTATTTCATATTTGCGGACTGATTCTTGCGCTTTTTTTAATGCATAAAGAGGTTCGTCTCCATTTGACAGGTTGGA
Source organism: Candidatus Limisoma faecipullorum (assembly GCA_017694955.1). Classification (GTDB taxonomy): domain Bacteria; phylum Bacteroidota; class Bacteroidia; order Bacteroidales; family Muribaculaceae; genus Limisoma; species Limisoma faecipullorum. The sequence goes on along the minus strand of JADIMC010000092.1, from coordinate 2,815 downwards.
ATAAAATCCTGTCATCAGTATTCTGGTGGCAGCATCGTTCACTGACCATAGCGATGCCAGTATAGACTTTGCTCCGGAATATTTGAATGCTGTTGCCATGCCGTATTGGTGCCCTTCGAACACATCGCCCAATCCTGTCTGGCAGGCGGAGAGCACGACGAGATTCATATTTTTCATATCCATTGACGAAATGTCGGAGCCTGTGATAATTCCGTCGTATTTGTCTTCCTTTGTATTTCCGCCCGACATGCAAACTCCCACTCTGCTCATCATCCATTTCCGTATGCCATCGTTTTTATCCATATAATATTGCGGGTCATAGAATCCGTGTGTGGCCATATGGATAAGATTCGCCCCGCTCATGGGGATATCCTTGAACGATTCTTCAGTGCCGTCTTTTCCTGATTGTAAGGCTACAGGTATGTTGTCCTTTCTAAGAATCGAGTCTATGAATTGTGCTTCTATTTTTGTTTCTGGCAATTCTTGCAGCTTCATTCTTCCATTGTGGAAAGCCAACAGTTTGCTTTCATCCGTCGATGTGGTGTCGTTTGTGTTTAGGTCGTATTCCAATCCTCCGAATATTACGGCTTTACGTTGTCTGTCCGCCTTTTTCGTTCTGTTTGCGAGTGCGGCAATTCCGGAAGTGCGGTAGATTGTGTAGTCTTCGTTCATTTGATGGTTTGGATTGGCAGGGTTCGGCAGATATTCCACAGGGTAGTTGTTCAGTTCTCCGGAAGTTGCCATATATATTTTTGATTTGCCTTTCAACTCGTCTTGTAAATTGTCCCATACGAGTTTCCCTAATTCGGCGTTATTGCAATCTGTCCTTTCGTATTTATGCAACGAAGTGCTAGTGAACATATATTTTATGGTCGCTTCATCAGCTTCTGGATCTACAATTATTGCCGCATACTCATAATGGCCTGTAAGGGTGGCGTATCCATTGAATGTGTAAACTTCCCTGAATTGAATGAATAGCTCGTCGGGAGTCAGCAGCTCTGAAACAGCCTTGTGGTAGCTGCTTGATGCTGAAAGATTTAATGAGCAAAGAATGGCCAAACAGCAGAAGGTGATTACATTTTTCATAAATGAGTGATTTGATAAAATTTCCCGAATTAGTGTTGTGAAAAGGGGGCAGGACTTATATTATAGCCCTGACCCCCATATGATTATTGCATCTTGGCTGCATCTTTGACGAAGATGTCCAAGCCTTTGTCGGTAAGCGGGTGGTTGAGCAGTCCTTCTATGGCTTTCAGCGGGCAGGTTGCCACGTCTGCGCCGATTTCGAGGCAACGGATTATGTGGTTGGTATGGCGTATGGATGCTGCCAGTACTTGTGTCTTGAATCCGTATGTACGATACACTTTGACTATTTGTGCGACAACCGAAATTCCGTCCTCGCTTATGTCGTCAAGCCTGCCTATGAACGGGCTTACGAATGTGGCTCCAGCCTTAGCTGCCAGCAAAGCCTGTCCTACAGAAAAAACCAATGTGCAGTTGGTGGCTATGCCTTTTTGTGCAAAATATTTCACGGCGCGTATGCCGTCTTTTGTACATGGCAGTTTTACTGTGATTTTAGGGTCAATGGCAGCAAGCTCTTCACCTTCGCGTATCATTCCATCGTAGTCGGTGGCAAACACTTCCGCACTTACCGGTCCGTCAACAATGGCGCATATCTTACGGTAGTGGTCGAAAATCTGTTCTTTCCCTTTCACTCCTTCCTTTGACATAAGGGTCGGGTTGGTGGTAACGCCGTCGAGTATTCCCATTTCGTGGGCTTGGCGGATTTGGTCGAGATTCGCTGTGTCGATAAAGAATTTCATCGGAGTTTGAATTTTATTAGTTAAACACTTTCTGCAAATTTACAGATAAATTCCATTAACCGTATATATTCTTCAGGGAAAATAGCGCTATTTTTCAGCACGGTGTATGGATTTAAGCGAAAGGATGTGTCTCCGCATATAAAACAAATTATGGGAGCTCTTTTGTATTGCTCTCGACTTTCGCTAACTTTGTCGAGAATTATGGAACAGACATCTGAAAAAAAGTGGTTCGCGATTAGGGTGACTTATAATCGGGAATTGAAAGTAAAGGTTGAATTGGAAGCAAAAGGCATAGAATGCTTTGTGCCTATGAGCTATAAGGAAGTGCTACTTGGAGGACGCAAGGTTCGTAAACTGATGCCTTCAATCCATAATTTGATATTTGTCAATATGACCGAGGAGGAAATGAAAAGGTATAAACAGGCTACAACGTTACCGATACGTTATATAATGGATGCAGCTACAAAGCATCCTCTTATTGTGCCTGATGTCCAGATGCGTAATTTCATAGCAGTGTCGAGTACCAATGATGAGCAGCTGGTTTATTTGAATCCAGATGAGTTGAATCTTAAGAAAGGAGATTGTGTCAGAGTTGTAGGGGGACTGTTCGAAGGTTGTGAGGGCGTGTTTATGCGATTAAAGGGCGATCGTCGTGTCGTGATTTCTATTCCGGGTGTAGTGGCTGTGGCTACAGCATTCATTCATCCGTCGCTTATTCAGAAATTAGAATAGTATTAAGGATTTAAAGATTATTCCAGGAGAATGTTGTGATTTTTTGTCGGAGTTTGTTGTTAGGAGAAATGTTTTGGCACGACATTCAGCCGTGATTTTACTGTGCTTTTTTGTCGCAGAACGAAATCTTTAATGATTAACGTTCGGAAGATTAGTGGTTTATAGATAAATTAAAAAGGAAGCTCGTTGAGCTTCCTTGGTAGCGGGATCGAGAATTGAACTCGAGACCTCCGGGTTATGAATCCGACGCTCTAACCAAC
>JADIMC010000091.1 GCA_017694955.1 Candidatus Limisoma faecipullorum | reverse complement strand
GTAGCGCAGTCCGGTTAGCGCACCTGCTTTGGGAGCAGGGGGTCGAAGGTTCGAATCCTTTCACCCCGACAGGTTTAACAAGCGGTCAAATCGATGGATTTGTCCGCTTGTCGCATTTTATGTGTCTGCCGTTTAGTTGATGGATGCGATTTTGAAAATTTCTTTTGCGGTGATGTAGTGACCGACGGCATAATTTCGTAACTTTGCACGGATTGCTTGATAAGGAGCATATTAAACCTTTGAAAAGCCTGATTGATAAATTTAAATTATTCGATATATGTACAGGACAAAGACTTGTGGCGAGCTTCGTCTGGCGAATGCCGGCGAAACGGTGACCCTTGCAGGATGGGTGCAGCGTACACGTAAGATGGGCGGAATGACTTTCGTCGATTTGCGCGACCGTTATGGTATCACCCAGCTTGTGTTCAACAATGAAGTGGATGCCGAGCTTTGTGAGGCTGCTAATCATCTTGGACGTGAATATGTGATACAGGCGACAGGCGCTGTTTCAGAGCGTTCGAGCAAGAACGCCAATATTCCTACTGGCGAGATTGAAATAATCGTTTCGAATCTGAAGGTGCTTACAAAAAGTGAGGTGCCGCCGTTCACCATCGAGGACAATACCGATGGCGGCGATGATTTGCGGATGAAATACCGTTATCTGGATTTGCGCCGCAGCTGTGTGCGCAAGAATCTTGAGCTGCGTCACCGTATGACGATGGAAGTGCGCCGCTATCTCGACAGTAAGGGTTTTCTTGAGGTTGAGACTCCGATGCTCATTGGCTCGACACCGGAAGGCGCACGCGACTTTGTGGTGCCTTCGCGTATGAATCCGGGACAGTTCTATGCGTTGCCGCAGTCGCCTCAGACGTTGAAGCAGTTGCTTATGGTATCGGGATTCGATCGTTATTTCCAGATTGTGAAATGTTTCCGCGACGAGGATTTGCGTGCCGACCGTCAGCCGGAATTCACGCAGATTGACTGCGAAATGAGTTTTGTGGAGCAGGAGGACGTGATAGAGACTTTCGAGGGGATGGCAAAGCATCTGTTCAAGGAGCTTCGCGGCGTGGAGCTTACTGAGCCGTTCCAGCGGATGACGTGGGCAGACGCTATGAAATATTACGGAAGCGACAAGCCTGACTTGCGCTTCGGCATGAAATTCGTGGAATTGATGGACGTGTTGAAAGGCTACGGTTTTTCAGTGTTCGACAATGCCGCATATATCGGTGGAATCTGTGCGGAAGGAGCCGCAACATATACACGCAAGCAGCTTGACCAGCTGACGGAGTTCGTCAAGAAGCCACAGATAGGAGCTAAAGGTATGGTCTATGCACGTGTCGAGGCAGACGGCAATGTGAAGTCGAGTGTCGATAAATTCTATTCGCAGGAGGTGCTGCAGAAGATGAAAGAAGCGTTCGGAGCAAAACCGGGCGACCTGATTCTGATTCTTAGTGGCGACGACGCTATGAAGACCCGCAAGCAATTGAGCGAATTACGTCTTGAGATGGGACGCCAGCTCGGATTGCGCGACAAGAACAAGTTTGCTTGTCTTTGGGTGGTTGATTTCCCGATGTTCGAATGGAGCGAGGAGGAAGGGCGACTGATGGCAATGCACCATCCGTTCACCCATCCGAAAGATGAGGATATCCCGTTGCTCGATACCGACCCTGCCGCTGTGCGTGCTGATGCCTACGATATGGTTGTCAACGGTGTTGAGGTCGGTGGTGGTTCGATACGTATCCACGACCCGGAATTGCAGGCTAAGATGTTCGAGATACTCGGTTTCACTCCGGAAAAGGCGCAGGAGCAGTTCGGCTTCCTGATGAATGCGTTCAAATACGGTGCGCCGCCCCACGGAGGACTTGCTTACGGTCTCGACCGCTGGGTATCGTTGTTTGCCGGGCTTGATTCGATACGTGACTGCATCGCTTTCCCGAAGAACAACAGCGGGCGCGACGTGATGCTCGATGCTCCGGCGCCTCTCGACCAGAAGCAGCTCGACGAGTTGAATCTTGTCGTTTCTCTTACTGAGAAATAGAAAATCAAGACATATAGCAATGCAGCCTGCGGGTGTTTATCCCCAGGCTGCTTTTTTTGTATCCTGAATCATTGGTGTCTTTTAATATAAAGAAATTGTAACATTTCACTCGTTCAGGATGTTGTTTCATTGTGTAAAAAATAGTGTTAAACGGTTAATTCATAAATCGTAATGCGGAGATGTCTGCTTCTTGGTGGAGATCGTCTTGATTTATGGCTATAGATTTGTTATAAATTTGATATATGCTTGCAATACTTTTGAGCAGTGAAAATATTAATTCATTAATTAACTCAAAAGATTGTTTTATGGTTAAATGTAAAAGACTGCAGACTGTCTTGAGGCCGCGAATGACTGCTATGTCGTTGGCTCTCGGGATATCTTGTAGTGGGTATGTGTGTGCCTATGCCGCTCCGGATCCGCAGATTACGGAAACGGCAGAGGAATTAATGGAAATCAGCGGTACTGTCAAGGATTCGGACGGAATGCCGTTGATTGGTGCGAATGTTCAAGAAAAAGGAACAACGAGAGGCGTTGTTACCGACATTGATGGAAAATTCACTTTGAAAGTGTCGGCCGATGCTGATGTCATGTTCTCTTATCTGGGCTACTCATCGATGACGTTGAAGCCTTCTTCAGAAATGAATGTGGTGCTCAGTACCGACAATGCTATGTTGGATGAGGTTGTGGTTGTAGCCTATGGAACGCAGAAAAAAGTTAATCTTACAGGTGCGGTTTCTGTTGTAGATGTTGACAAAGCTCTGGATTCAAAGCCACAGATGGAAGTGTCGAAAGCATTACAGGGTGTTGTCCCAGGATTGTCGATTGTGAGTACAAATGGCAATATTAACGGTCAGCCTTCAATGCAGATACGTGGTATAGGTACGCTTACCGGTGACGGTGGAGAACCACTTATCGTGCTCGACGGTGTGCCTATTGACGACCTCAGTATGGTGAATCCGCAGGACATAGCTTCAGTGTCTGTGTTGAAAGATGCCGCCTCTACTTCCATATATGGTTCGCGCGCGGCTTTCGGCGTAGTCTTGATTACTACGAAATCGGGTGTCAAGACAGACAAGATTTCAGTAAGCTATTCTAATAATTTTTCGTGGGATACTCCTACAATCTTGCCGGATTATCCAGATGTCCCGACGCAGCTTATCGCGATGAACGACGCGGCAGTGCGTACCGGAGCGGCGAGCAACCTTTTCGGTATGGATTTTATGGAGACGCTTAAGTATGCCGAAGCATGGAAAGAGCAGAACGGCGGCAATAAAGCCGGTTATCGCGAGATGCGTCCGTTCAAAAGTTGGGACGACGTTGGTGATTATTACGTGAATCCTGATGGCTCCGGCGCATTGTACTATGCTGATTGGGATGTGAAAAATATAATGTTCCAGAAATGGGCACCTTCGCAGAGTCACAATGTGAATATACAAGGGACAAGCGGCCGTACCTCTTACTATCTTTCGTTTGGATATGATCAGAAAGAGGGACAGATGGAATTCAATCCCGACAAACTGAAGCGTTATACGGTGAATGTGAATGTGCAGTCCGACATAACGGACTGGTTGCAGGCCGGTGTGCGGGTGAATTATACGGACAGAACTTATACGACCCCTGAGACACAGCGCAGCACATATCTTTATATGTGGCGTTGGGGTAGTTTCTTTGGCCCGTACGGTACGGTAAACGGAACGGATTTCCGTAACGACATAGCTTACCGCAAACAGGCGGGCGACAGCAATACCGGATCGAAATATGCCCGCATAGGAGCGTTTATGAAGGCATACGTGACCAAGGGGTTGTCGGTTAATGCGGATTACACCTATAATGTCGATAACGTTAGGGTTGACAACGTGGGCTTGCCTGTCACTTCTTATGACAGTTGGGGCGGCAATATTTCTTCGCCATCGGTTGTTTCGTCAAGCTCGTATCTCTATCAGGAGAGTGACGAGACGCAGAGTTACGCTCTCAATGTCTATGCTAATTATGAGTTCAGCCTTAACAAGCAGCATAATTTCAACATTATGCTTGGTGGAACGGCAGAAGGCGGCGAGACCCAATGGTTCTATGCGCAGCAGTTGGGGCTTTTGAATTCGAGCCAGCCTGAATTCCCTCTTGCCAACGGCACGGAGACCGTCGATGGCGGGCACTCGCATTGGGCTACTGCCGGATATTTCGGGCGTATCAATTATAACTGGAAAGAAATATGGCTGTTTGAGCTTAACGGACGTTTTGACGGCTCTTCGCGTTTCCCTGCTAATGACCGTTGGGCGTTTTTCCCATCAGGTTCGATGGGATACCGTTTCTCGCAGGAGAACTATTTCGAGCCGTTGCGCGATGTCGTTTCGAACGGTAAGTTGCGTTTCTCATACGGAGCTATAGGTAATGAGGCAGTCGGCGACAACCGTTTCGTATCCGTGATTGGTGGCTCTTCTCCGTCTTGGATAAATCCGTCAACAGGAAGTCTTATGACTGGTTACGATATGCCTACTCTTGTGTCGAGGACTTTGACTTGGGAACGTATCGAAACGCTTGACGTAGGTCTTGATCTCGGCTTCCTTGACAATAAATTGAATCTTGGGTTTGACTGGTATCAGCGCTATACTCGTAATATGCTTGCTCCGGGTAAGGAGTTGCCGGATATGCTTGGTACTGGTAGCCCCTATACTAATGCCGGCGAGTTGCGTTCGCGCGGATGGGAGTTGAGTTTGGACTATAGGGACCGGTTTGGAGATGTTGATGTCTATGGTAATTTCAGCATCGGTGATTTCAGTGCCGAGGTGACGAAATGGAGTAATGAGTCAGGTATCATTTCCGATGAATATGTTGGTAAGAAATACGGTGAGATATGGGGCTTTGAGACTGACCGGTTGTTTACGGAAGATGATTTCACTTGGGGAGACGACGGTTCCGGCAATAGGGTTTGCACCGGATATGCGCCCGGTGTGGCCGACCAGACCAAGCTCGAGCAAGGAAGTTTTGTCTATGGCCCGGGTGACATCAAGTTCAAGGATTTGAACGGTGACGGAAAAATCGACGGCGGTAACGGTACAGTCAACGATCACGGCGATTTGACAGTGATTGGAAATACTACTCCTCGCTATCAGTACAGTTTCCGCTTGGGCGCAGCTTGGAAAGGCTTCGACATTGACATGTATTTCCAAGGCGTAGGCAAGTGGCAACAGTGGACCACTTCGGCGTTTGTCATACCGTTTGCCCGCGGTATAGACGGCATATATTCTAATATGACTGATTATTATACTCCTGAAAACAAGAACTATGGAGCATTCTATCCGCGTATGTTCAGCGGCAACGGCGCAGGAGGAACAGTGGCAGGCGTAAGTTACGGACGTTATAACTTCTATCCTCAATCGCGTTATCTGCTCGACCGCTCATACTTGCGATTCAAGAACCTGACAGTAGGTTATACTTTGCCACAACAACTTACACGTAAGGCATATATTGAGAAAGTACGGGTATATTTCAGCGCAAACAACTTATGTGAATTGATTAATAACAGCTTTGCTCCGCTCGATCCGGAAATCGACGGCACTGTCGGTACCGACGGCTCGTGGGGACGTACGGATCCTTATACGCGTTCGGTTTCGTGTGGTGTTCAAGTTACATTCTAATTTCAAACGACTATGAAAATGAAAAATAAAGCTATTATATGCGGATTAATGGCGGTTGCTTCCGCTATCACAGGCTGCACTGACATGCTTGAAAAAGAACCGCTTGATTCTACGGCCGATAACCCGCTGTTCTGGAACAATGAGGCTAATATGGAGAATTATGCCAACACGTTCTACGACAATTTCCCTGGTTACAATGGCAAGTTCTATACCAATGCGCTTACTGACGACCAGATAACCACCGGATTTTCCAATTGGAAATATGTGAATATCCCGGCTGAAAGTTCCGATTGGTCATCAGCATGGACGGAGATACGCCGTGCGAATTCGATGATTAATAGTATAAACAACTATGCTACTGGTGTCGATGATGCTACAAAGCAGTATTGGATAGGCGTTGCGCGTCTCAATAGGGCGATGCAGTATTGGGACCTCGTGCGCAAGTTCGGTGATTGCACATATGTGGAAAAAGTGCTTGATGTTGACGACCCTGAACTTTATGGGGAGCGTCAGAGCCGCGACGATGTGATGGATAAAGTGCTTGAAGACCTTAATGCTGCCGTGACGAGCCTAACCCCTTCGTCTTCTAAACGGACATGGTCGCAGGAAGTGGCCAATGCTATGAAGGCGCATATCTGTCTGTGGGAAGGAACGTTCCGTAAGTACCGCTCGGAAACCGACGGACAGGATGCGAAAGATTTGGAAGGAGCAGAGCGTTTCCTTAAAGAGGCTGTGGCGGCATGCGAGGCCGTGATGGGTAGTGGCAACGGTTATTCGTTGTGTGATGATTATCAGTCGATTTATAATTCCGAATCGCTCGATAACAATACGGAAATCATATTCTACAAACAATATGTCAAGGATGTGCTTACTCATTCATTGATTGCAAACACAAGCTCTTCGTCGGAACAGAGCGGTATGTCGAAAGATGCTTTCGACAGCTATCTATTTCTTGACGGAAAGCCTAAAGCCACCACGTCATACGACACGGACGATGCAGGTGTCATGACCGTGTCGGATACTGACGGCAAAGAGCATCTCGACATCTCCGCCCAACTTGCCGTACGTGACAAGCGTCTTTCGCAGACAATCGACCATATCGTATGCTATGCTGGGCGTGACTGGCCGCGTACCTCCGACGGTATGGGTATGACATCTGCTTCGGGTTATACAGTTTGCAAATACGATAATATTTCTATTCCTCTCGAATACCGTAAGGCTGGCAATTACACTTGTGCCCCGATATACTGGCTTGCCGTTATTTATCTGAATTATGCGGAGGCCAAGGCCGAGCTTGCAGATATGGGCAGGGGGACTATTGTCCAGCAGGATTTGGACGACACTGTCAACAAGTTGCGCCAACGTGCGGGGCTGCCTGATATGTCGGTCACTCCTGATGCCGACCCGGCGAATAATATGGGAGTGTCGAATCTGTTGTGGGAAATACGCCGCGAGAGGCGTTGCGAATTAATGTTCGACGACGATATCCGCTATTGGGACCTTATCCGTTGGCATAAGCTTGACCTGCTCGACAACGGCAAGCATCCTGATATAACAATTGGTGCCAATTTGAGAAACGAGCCGTCGCCCGATTTGACAAAGATAAAGCTCACATCCAACGGCTATCTTGATGGTCAGAACGGTATCAGAAATTATGAGTACAAGCATTATTTCTACCCTATACCGAGCAGCCAGATTACTTTGAATCCCAATCTCGGGCAGAATCCGGGTTGGACTGAATAGTTCTTCTGTCTTTATGGAATGTGTCGACGCCCGCGGTCCTGCTAACGGACTTGCGGGCGTTAGTTTTGTCATAAGGCTATGGATTGGAGAAGGAGAGCTTTGTTGTCAGTCAGATTTTGTCGGTAAAGTTTTTCAGGCGAATTTGCAACTTTGTTGGCAGCTTATATTATCTTTGTAAATTACTATAATGGTTGAACTCTCAAAAATGATTGTATGAACGAATTTGTAGAAAAGTGCAACAGGATTTTCAGTGCGACTACGGAGCATTATCATAAATTCGACAATATTGATGCCTTGCCCGAAAATCCTTATCAACCGGGTACGATTGAAGATGTGCTGTTTCGGAAAAACTGGATTGATGCCGCACAATGGCATATGGAGGACATTATCCGTGACCCGGAAATCGAGCCGGTTGCCGCGCTTGCCTTGAAACGCCGTATAGACAAGTCGAATCAGGACCGCACTGATCTTGTCGAGGATATCGACACTTATTTCCGCGACCTCTACAAAGATGTGAAGCCGTCTGCCGACGCTACAATCAACACGGAGAGTCCGGCTTGGGCAATCGACAGGCTTTCTATCCTTGCTCTGAAGATTTATCATATGCGTGAAGAAACAGAACGCAAGGACGCTTCTCCTGAACACATTGCAAAATGCAGGGCAAAGCTCGATGTGCTCCTTGAGCAGCAGAAAGATTTGTCAACTGCCATCGGACAGCTATTGGACGACATAGCCGCCGGATGCAAGTTCATGAAGGTTTACCGCCAGATGAAGATGTACAATGATGCCGATACCAATCCTGTGCTTTACGGTAAAAAATGAAATTGCGGTGTAGCGGTGGAACGTGTGTCGAAATATAAGAATGTGCTTATAGCGCGGTTTTCTGCTCTCGGTGATGTGGCGATGACCGTGCCTGTGGTATATTCGGTGTGTGCCGCGTATCCCGGCACGCGGTTTGTGATGATTACACAGCAAGTGGCATCATCGCTTTTCATCAACGCGCCTTCGAATCTTGTCGTAATCGGTGTTGACGTGAAGATGAAATATCGCGGTGTGAAAGGGATGTGCAAACTGTTCCGCGAGTTGCGGCGCGAGTATTCGATTGACTTGTTCATCGATTTGCACGATGTTATACGTACATACGCCATAGAGGCTTGCTGTTTTGTTTCCGGTGTTCCATTCCGGCGGATAAGGAAAGGACGTAGAGACAAAAAGAGACTCACACGCAGTCACGGCAAGCAATTACGCAAGTTGGTATCTTCACACGAACGCTATGCCGATGTGTTCAGCCGTGCAGGATTCGAATTTCCAGAATCTTTTGTGTCGTTGTTCTCCGGACCGGCCGGATTTTCGGCATTTGCAGAAATCACGCCTCCGAAGCAGGAAGGGGAGAAGTGGATTGCCATAGCTCCTTTCGCCAAGCATCAAGGCAAGATATATCCTGTTGACCGTATGGAGAATGTTGTCGCTGCATTGGCTGCCAGAGATGACACGAAGATATTTTTATTCGGCGGTGGGGGCAGTGAGCGAGAAACGCTTCATGCTTGGGTAGAGCGTTATGGTGACAACGTTGTCTCGATAGCGGAAAAACGTTATGGCTTTCCGAAAGAGTTGGCGTTGTTGAGCCATATGGATGTGATGGTTTCTATGGATTCCGCTAATATGCACCTTGCTTCGCTGGTGTGTCTGCCTGTCGTGTCGGTATGGGGTGCGACGCATCCTTATTGCGGTTTCACGGGATGGAAACAGCTTGAGTGCGACATAGTGCAGTCGGAATTGCAGTGCCGTCCGTGCTCGGTGTTTGGCAACAGTCCGTGCAGGCGTGGCGATTATGCGTGTTTTGCCGCGATAACGCCGGAAATGGTTATTGAGAAAATCGACCGTGTGCTTTCACGGATCAAGAGCAATAAATGAAGCAGGATGAAAGAAGAATTTGACATAAGGGCGAGCCGTATGGAAAGCGACAGCGAATTTGAGCGGGCGTTGCGTCCGCTCGTGTTTGACGATTTCAACGGGCAGGACAAGATTATCGACAATCTTCGCATTTTTGTGGCTGCCGCGAGAATGCGTGGCGAGGCTCTCGACCATACGTTGCTTTACGGTCCTCCAGGGTTGGGCAAGACCACGTTGAGCAATATAATTGCCAATGAGCTTGGCGTGGGGTTCAAGGTCACATCTGGGCCGGTGCTCGACAAGCCGGGCGACCTTGCCGGGGTGCTCACTTCGCTCGACGAGCACGAAGTGCTTTTTATCGACGAGATTCACCGCCTGAATCCGGTTGTGGAGGAATATTTATATTCGGCAATGGAGGACTACCGTATCGATATTATGATTGACAAAGGTCCGGGAGCCCGTTCCATACAGCTTAATCTCCCGCAATTCACATTGATAGGAGCCACAACCCGCAGCGGATTGTTGACGCCTCCTTTACGTGCACGGTTCGGAATAAAATGTCATTTGGAATACTATGACCATCAGGTGCTGCAACGCATTGTATTGCGTTCTGCAGGGTTGCTCAATGTGGAATGCACAAGCGAGGCTGCCGGGGAGATAGCTATGCGCAGCCGTGGAACGCCGCGTGTGGCTAATGCTTTGTTGCGTCGTGTGCGTGATTTTGCACAAGTGAAAGGTTCGGGGAGTATCGATATGGATATCGCCCGGTTTGCGCTTGAGGCATTGAATATCGACAGCTACGGACTCGATGAAATCGACAACAAGCTGCTTACCACGATAATCGACAAATTCAATGGCGGTCCTGTAGGATTGACCACCATTGCCACTGCCCTTGGAGAGGATGCGGAGACAGTGGAGGAGGTATATGAGCCGTTCCTTATCAAGGAGGGTTTCATCAAGCGTACACCGAGAGGAAGGGAGGCGACGATGCTTGCATACTCGCATCTTGGAAAAACTCCGCGTGCGTCGCAAAAAGGTCTTTTCGACGATTAGACTGTAAAATCAGGCAGATTGCCTTCGTAATCACGGAATGCATGAACCGGCACTATCGAAATCATTCCTTGAGAGAGATGATAGAGGTCGGTTTCTTTGTTTTCCGGCTCAAGGTTCTCGTATTTTCCTGTAAGCATATAGAATTTCCGTCCTGCCGGGTCGGTGTATTCGGCATATTCCTCGCTCCATCTTCCGATGCAGCTTTTTGCCATTGTCATACCCTTTATTTCCATACCGTATGGGATGTTGACGTTGAGGCATACCCAATCAGGCAATCCTTGTGCAAGCACTTTCTTCACAATGCGGCGGATATAATCGCGTGCCGCATCGAAATCTCCGGCAGCAGGACGGTGCGACAGTAGTGAAAATCCGACTGACGGTATTCCTTGCAAGGCGCCTTCAAGGGCTGCTCCCATTGTGCCGGAATATACAGTGCTGTTGCCTGTGTTTGCACCGTGGTTAATGCCTGATATGACGATGTCGGGACGGCGGTTGTCGCGGGCAAGCAGGTTGAGCGTCAACTTCACGCAGTCGGCAGGTGTGCCGTTTATTGCGTTCATTCTCATTCCGTTGTAATCGGGCAATGCACGCACGCGCAAAGGCGTTTCAGCAGTTATGGCAGTTGAGAATCCTGAACGCGGACCATCAGGCGCAGCCACTATCACTTCTCCCATATCCGATACAAAATCGGCTAATTTGTGTATTCCCTCGGCAGAAATTCCGTCGTCGTTGGTTATGAGGATAAGCGGTCGCTTGTTTTCTTTCATATATATGATGTAGTTTGCTTTTATAAATTCGACAGTCGTTTGTTGCGCACTATTTCCTGAGCATGGCGGAAATCGTCGGGCGAGCCTATGTCGAGCCATATGCCGTCGATAGGGTGATATACCACTTTCCCGCCTTCTTTGATTATCAATTCAATCAGGTCGGTTGCGTCGAACACGCAATCATCGGGGATTCTGTCTATGAGACGGCGCCTTATGATATAGATTCCGGCGTTGGCATAGTAGTTGTAAGTAGGCTTTTCTTCCAATCCGGTGACACGGCAGTTCTCCGAATGAAGTATGGCAAACGGCACGGATACCATATAAGGCACTGCGGCAATGGTCATATCCGCATTCTGTTCGGCGTGGAAAAGAAACAAGTCTTCGTAATTTATTGTCGTGAGCAGGTCAGAATTCATTACAAGCACGTTATCGTTTTCCAATCCTTCGACAAGTTTTGCCGATCCGATAGTACCCAGCTTCTTTGGTTCACGCACGCATCTCACTTTCACTCCTCCAACCGGTTTCTCGAAATGTTGCTCTATCTGTTCGGCAAGGTAGTTGACGGTGACTGCAATATTGTCGATACCGTTGCGGGCAAGCTCTTCCACATTATAGTCGATGATGCATTTGTCGCCTACTTTGAGCAATGGTTTGGGTGTATCCAATGTAAGCGGTCGCAGGCGTTCTCCTTTTCCGCCGGCCATCATCACAGCGTCGAGCGGCAGTATTGAGTGGCACTCCTCGAAATTGTAAACGGCTTTTATTTCGCCCGATTTCCCAATCACAGGAACAAGGGTGATTCTGTTTTGGCGCATTTCCCTTACCTTCGCAAGGTCAATGCTCCCTTCCTCAAGAAAGCGGAAAGCGCGGTGCATCGTTTTTTCCACAGTGGAGTCAAGTCCCGTACCAGCAATCAATGAGCGGCGTATGTCGCCGTCGGTTATTGTTCCGGTCATTTTCCCGTCGGAATCCACGGCGAAAAGCACCATCGTCTTTCCCGAAAGGTCGTTGAGGCGTCGCAACGCCTCAATCAGTGTCGCCTCTTTTCTGATGATATGTCCGTCCCAGTTGTACATCTCTTAGTTCTTAATGCAATTTGGTGGCGAGGTCGGCGATTGCCTTTTGCGCTGACGCTTTGTTGTAGAGTATGTCGTAAACACAATCGAGTATTGGCATTTCCACGTTGTAGCGCTTGTTGATTTCATAGATGCATTTTGTGCCATAGTAGCC
>JADIMC010000090.1 GCA_017694955.1 Candidatus Limisoma faecipullorum | reverse complement strand
ATAATCATTATGACCTCAAATATGGGTTCGCAACTCATACGTGAGAATTTTGAGAAAATGACGGATGCCAACAAGGGTGAAGTAATCGAAAAAACCAAGAATCAGGTATTGGATATGCTTAAAAGCAATATCCGCCCTGAATTCCTGAATCGTATCGATGAGATAATTATGTTCACTCCACTAAACAAGAAGGAGATTCAGCAGATTGTCGCTTTGCAAATCAACGCTGTCAAACGTACTCTTGAGAAGAACGGCATAGAGCTTAACATTACCGACAAAGCTGTTGATCTGCTTGCCGATGAAGGATATGACCCTGAATTTGGCGCACGTCCTGTGAAACGTGTCATTCAACGTGAAATTCTCAACCGTTTGTCGAAAGACATACTTGCAGGCAACGTTGACAAAGACCGTTCAATCACAATTGACGCTTCAGGAGAAGAATTCATCTTCCGCAACTAAAATTTCAACCATAATATTAATCCGTGTACAGACATATAGCCTGCACACGGATTTTTTATGCTTTTCTTTATACCTAAAACAACCAGAACTGAAAATCAGACAAAAAAGCAGGGTATGAATTCATACCCTGCTCTCACATTATCAAATTGACATTACTTAACTTGGCTACCTGGAACAACCACACCATGCGGTCCGATAACGACCAACGAACCGTCAGGATTTTCTGCCGAAAGAATCATCCCTTGCGACATAACTCCTTTAAGTTTACGTGGCTCAAAATTAGCAACAAAACAAACTTCTTTTCCGACCAAATCTTCCGGATTGTAATATTTGGCAATACCAGAAACGATTGTACGTCCACCCATACCATCATCAATCTTGAATTGCAAAAGCTTGTCGGCTTTCGGTACTTTCATACAATCCAAGACCTTCCCGACACGTATGTCAAGCTTCAAGAAATCATCATATGGGATATTATCTGCAACAGGAACAGGCTGGAAATTATTCAACTCATTAGCTTTTTTCGTGTCTTCCAGCTTCTTAATCTGAGTGCCAATCACATCGTCCTCTATCTTTTCAAACAGAAGTTCAGCTTTATTGACAGACTGGCCAGCCGGTATGATATCAACGTCACCCAAACGATTCCAATCGCACACATCCATATTAATCATTCCACGCAAACGTTTTGACATAAATGGCAAGAAAGGTTCGAAAGCGATGGCAAGATTAGCCGTAATCTGCATTGCAATATTAAGAATGGTGTCAACCCTTGCCATATCTGTCTTGACAAGTTTCCACGGTTCCGTGTCAGCAAGATATTTATTTCCGATACGCGCAAGATTCATAGCTTCCTTTAATGCATCACGAAAACGGAATGTGTCAAGATATTTCTCGAGATTCTGTTTTACATTCGCAAATTCATTCAATGTATCACGGTCATAATCTGAAAATTCACCGGCTTCCGGTACCACACCATTGTAATATTTATGTGTAAGTACTATTGTACGGTTTACAAAATTACCAAGGATAGCGACAAGCTCGTTATTGTTGCGTGCCTGAAAATCCTTCCAAGTAAAATCATTATCCTTTGTCTCCGGTGCATTTGCTGTCAGAACATAGCGCAGAACATCCTGTTTGCCTGGAAAATCACGCAAATATTCATGCAACCATACAGCCCAATTGCGCGACGTGGAAATCTTATCACCTTCAAGGTTAAGAAACTCGTTTGCAGGCACGTTTTCTGGCAATTGATAAGAGCCGTCAGCCATCAGCATAGCTGGAAAAACAATACAGTGGAACACAATATTGTCCTTACCAATAAAGTTTATTATACGCGTATCCTCACTTTTCCAGTATTCTTCCCACTTGTCAGGCAAAAGCTCCTTTGTGTTTGAAATATATCCTATAGGCGCATCAAACCATACATACAAAACTTTTCCCTCTGCTCCTTCAACAGGGACAGGCACACCCCAATCCAAATCACGACTGACTGCACGCGGTTGTAATCCCATATCAAGCCACGATTTGCATTGCCCATAAACATTAGGTTTCCATTCTTTATGCTCCTCAAGAATCCATTCGCACAATTTCGGCTCCCATTTGTCGAGAGGCAAATACCAATGCTTTGTCTCCTTCAGCACCGGCTTGTTACCAGTTATAGCCGAACGAGGGTTTATAAGGTCAGTAGCGTTCAACGAAGAGCCACAAGCCTCACATTGATCACCATAGGCATGGTCATTCTTACAATGCGGACAAGTCCCTATTATATAACGGTCTGCAAGAAACTGATGAGCCTCCTCATCATAATATTGCATAGATGTTTTTTCTACGAATTCACCCTTGTCATAAAGTTTGCGGAAAAAATCACTTGCCGTCTTGCAGTGTATTTTCGATGTTGTACGTGAATATATATCGAAAGAGATTCCAAAATCCTCAAACGAATCCTTTATTATCTTATGATAACGGTCAACTATATCTTGAGGTGTAACACCTTCTTTCTTGGCTTTTATCGTAATCGGGACACCATGTTCATCAGAGCCTCCAATCATTATGACATCCTCGCCTTTCAGCCGCAAATACCGTGTATAAATATCGGCCGGGACATAAACACCTGCCAAATGCCCGATATGGACAGGCCCATTAGCATAAGGCAAAGCTGTCGTGACCAAAGTACGTTTAAATTTCTTTTCCATATAATATCTGCTACTTTTAGTATCAAAAAAACGTCAGCTAACACTTAGACGGATGCAAAGTTAATATTTTTCAAGGGATTTACATCCGGCAAAATCCAATAAATGGAATTAGTGATTTTTTTGTTGGAAATAACTTGATATTTATTTACGAATATTCGTAACTTCGCAGCAACAAACAATAGAATAAAAATCATAGAATATGATATACAAATTCCGTATTATCTCAGATGAAGTCAGCAATTTCAAGCTCGAGATATCGATTGATGCCGACGATACATTCCTAAGCCTCCGTAACGCGATTCTTGACGCGGTAGGATATACAAAAGATCAAATGGACTCATTCTTAATCTGCGATGAAGATTGGCAGAAAGAAAAAGAAGTCACACTTGCAGATATGGGAAGCGACAGCGATGAAGACATTTGGCTTATGGAAGACACCAGATTGTCAGACTTAATCGAAGATGAAGGACAACGCCTTATGTTTGTTTTCGATTATTTGACAAACCGGGCATTCTTTATGGAAATGAAAGAGCTTGTCCCTTCAAAATCGCTTGCAGACCCTCTATGCTCAAGGAAAGAAGGACGCCCTCCGAAACAAGTCATAGATATGGATGAATTTGAAAACAAAATCAATAATACAGCTTCCGCTTCTGGCAATTCTTTAGACGACTTAGATGCAGACTTTTACGGTTCTGATGATTTCAATCTTGACGAATTTGACGAAGAAGGATTCGACGACTTGAAAATAGAATAAGCATTTCATAGGATCAGGGTGCGTATCGCTACCACCCTGATTATTTTTTCCTAATTGTATTGCTACAATTCTTCTGGCAATGATTTTGACGCTTTTGCCCCTAATGCCTTAAGCACTCTCGCTCTTTCAATCAAATTCCCCTTGCCGTCTGACAATTTCTTAAAAGCTCCGTCATAAATTGACTTTAATTTAATCATACCAATTTCTATCTCTTTCATATCATTTACAAATCCAACGAATTTGTCATACAACTTTCCACTTTCTTCTGCTATCAGCAAAGCATTTTTTGTTTGCTTATCCCGAATCCACAACTGGGCGATAAGTCTTAAAGTGGAAATGACATGTGCCGGACTAATGATTACAATATGCCTATCAAAAGCCTCTTGCCATAGATTTCTATCTAATGACATGGCAACAAGATAAGCGTGTTCATTAGGAATAAACATCAAAACATAATCCAGTCTGCTATTTGCCGATACTCCTACATATTTTTGATATTGTTTTGCATCAAGTTCACGTATATGATTGCGAACAGATGCCACGTGAGCTTTTCCAAATGCATCCTTACGGTCATCATTCTCGGCATTTATATATGAATTGTACGCTGTAAGCGACACCTTTGAATCTATAACAATATATTTCTTGTCAGGAAGACACACGACTACATCCGGACGAAGCATCTGTCCAGAATCATTCTTCAACAATGAGCCATCATCATTTCTTGTCGATTGTATAAAATAATTCTCATCCTTAACCAGTCCTGATTTCTCAAGTATGGATTCCAAAATCATCTCACCCCAATCACCCTGCACTTTTGTATCCCCTTTCAAAGCATTGGTCAATTCCCTTGCCTCCTTACCTATCGACTGGTTCAATGCCATAAGATTTTCCAAATGGACAGAAAGGGCATGCCGCTCTTTAGCCTCATTCACATAATTGTCAGTAATCGTCTTTTTAAAATCTTTTATATTCTCGCGTAATGGATTAAGCAACTCCGAAAGCCTGGCTTCACTATTTTGTCTGAAATTGTCAGATTGTTTTACGAATATTTCATTAGCAAGAATACGAAACCTGTCCTCGCTTGCTTTTTGCACCGCAGCCCTCTCCGACTCCATAACCGACATTCTCTCCTGCAATCTTGCATTCTCTATTTTCAAATCAGTCAATTTCCGCTGCAATCCGGAAATCTCTTCCAAATTGCTTAAGGATTCTGCCTTTAATTCATCATATTTCCGTTTGAAATCATCCGCCACCAAGGTTAGATTTTCAGTTTCAACACATTTTCTCACAAAGTTGCTACGCGTCGTCAGATACAAAACCAACAAAACAGCAACAACTATCACTAATATTATTACTACAATTTCCATATATGAATAAAAAAACGGCAATACCGTAAAACACACGATATTGCCGCAATGAAATAATACAAATTATTTATTGTTTTCTATCATTTCAGCCAACTGGCTTTTTGTCGCTGTTCCTACGTGCCGGCTAACAACTTCTCCATTTTTCAAAAAAATAAGAGTAGGAATGTTTCTTATTCCGAATTTATCACATACATCAGAATTCTCATCCACATCACATTTATAGATATCTACATCCCCTTCATATTCCGATGCCAATTCATCTACTATAGGAGAAATTCTTTTACAAGGACCGCACCATTCAGCCCAAAAATCAATCACGGTCAATCGAGAAGACGACATTACCTCGTCCAAATTACTGTCTGTCAATTGCTTTGCCATAATATTGAATATTTAATTATTACTGTTCATTACTTCTTATAGCATAATGAATATCGTTATCTTCCAATTCCGACAGCAACCCCTTATTGAGAACAATACGGTCAGTTGAAGCTAACAATATTGATTTATGCTCCTTTTCATTCTCTATGTTAATATATAAGTTTCTTGCATCTTCATCCCGGTTATCCATATACCTGTCGAGCAGCGCCTGCAAGGATCCGTTTTCCACATCCTTCTCTTTCAAGTCAAGCTGTATTCCTTGAATGATTTGCCCCTTTACAGATTCCAGCAATTGTATGTCAAGAATTGAAAAGAACACTTTACTGCTGTCATACTTGCTACTTTGATACGTATATTTAATCCTTATAGCATTCCCGACACTTCCGTATTTAAAATAATTCACGAAATTATCACCAAACAAACTGATTTCCGCAGAGCCTGAATAATCCTCAATCTTTATTTTACCGAATTTCGACCCTTTCTTTGACATCAGTTCTTTAGCATCAACGACCAGCCCACCCATAGTGTAAATCTTATCAGGAATCTGCTCCGCTCCGAATTCGTTTGCATGCACGCTGCAGCCATAGGTGATTTCAAGATAATATTTATCCAACGGATGTGCCGACAAATACATTCCGACAAGCTCCTTCTCATAGTTCAAACGTTCCAAATCAGACCATAGGTCACGCTTTGGCGGCTCAGGCTTTATCGTATCAACAAAATCAAAACCACCAAAAAGAGAAGCGGCAGAATTAGCCTTGTCCATCTGGAAACGTTGACCATAACGCATCAAAGTCTCACTAAACGAGACTGAATCATCATTTTTGCCGAAATCTTCACGATGCACTCCAAAACAATCAAAAGCACCAGCAAGAGCAAGATTATCCAATACTTTCCTATTGCAAGTGGTAAGATTGATACGTTCTACCAAATCATATATTGACTTGAATTCGCCATTAGCATTGCGCTCGTCAAGAATTGACTGAACGACATTAAGCCCCACGCCCTTTATTGCCGCCAGACCAAAACGGATTTCACCATTCTTATTAACGCTGAATTTAGCCATACTCTCATTGATATCAGGACCTTTGACCTTTATCTTCATAGCCTTGCACTCATCCATGAATTTAGTCAGTTTAGTGATATCATTAAGGTTGCGGCTAAGCACGGCTGCCATATACTCTTCCGGATAGTTGGCTTTCAGATATGCAGTCTGGAAAGCCACCCAACTATAGCACGTGGCGTGACTCTTATTAAATGCATACGAGGCAAACTTCTCCCAATCAGCCCATATTTTTTCAAGAATCGACTCATCGTACCCGTTAGCCTTTCCACCCGAAAGGAACAAAGGCTTCAATTCTGCAAGTTTGGCCTTCAATTTCTTTCCCATTGCCTTACGCAAGCCATCGGATTGACCACGTGTGAAATTGGCAAGCAAACGGGAAAGAAGCATCACCTGCTCCTGATATACCGTAATGCCATAAGTATCCTTCAAATATTTCTCCATTACAGGAATATCATACTTTATCGGTTCCTCACCATGCTTACGGGCGATGAATTGAGGAATATATTCCATTGGTCCCGGACGATAAAGGGCATTCATTGCAATCAGATCCTCGAAAGTGGAAGGCTGCAGTTCCCGCAAATATTTTTGCATTCCAGCCGATTCGAATTGAAATGTACCTGTCGTTCTTCCTTCACAATACAATTGATAAGTTTTCGCATCATCCAAAGGAATATTGTCGATATCCAAGTCCAATCCTCGATGTTGCTTTATGTTATATAAAGCTTCCTTTATGATTGAAAGCGTTTTCAATCCAAGGAAATCCATCTTTATCAATCCAGTTGTCTCAATGACAGATCCTTCATATTGAGTCACAAGCACTTTTTCCCCATCCTTGTCAGTCGCTGTTGCAACAGGCACCCAGTCTGTGATGTCATCTCTACCGATTATCACACCACAGGCATGCACACCGGTATTGCGGACATTACCTTCCAACTGCAAAGCATACCTCAAAGTTTCTTGAATTTCAGTTGACCCATAGTTCAACGCATCCTTCAATTCAGGCACATACTCATAACAATTCTTCAGATTAATCTTCTTTGTCTCACCATCTGCTTCAAACGGCTTATCAGGTATCATTTTCGTCAACCTGTCACTCTCCGACAACGGCAACCTTGTGACTCTTGCCACATCCTTTATGGCAGATTTAGCTGCCATCGTACCATATGTGATGATATGGGCCACTTTCTCTGCTCCATATTTATTAGTTACATAACGCAGCACATCGGCCCTCCCGTCATCATCGAAATCTATATCTATATCAGGCAGGGAGATACGGTCCGGATTAAGGAAACGCTCAAACAGCAAATCGTATTTTATCGGATCTATCTGAGTGATACCCAAACAATACGCCACCGCAGAGCCCGCAGCAGAACCACGTCCGGGACCAACCGACACTCCGATTTTACGACCAGCATTGATAAAGTCCTGCACAATCAAGAAATATCCCGGGAATCCCATATTCTTAATAGTGTCAAGCTCAAAATCGATACGCTCACGCTGCTCGTCGGAAAGATTGTCTCCCCAACGCTTCTTTGCTCCTTCATATACCAGATGCCTCAGATAGTCATTATTATCAGTGAATCCCTCCGGCAACGGGAAATTTGGCAAAATAGGAGCGTGATCAATCGAATACAGCTCAATTTTATCCAGCACTTCCAAGGTGTTATCCAAAGCCTCCGGAACATCCGCAAACAGGTCGTTCATCTCCTGCTGGGTCTTCATCCACTCCTGCTTTGTATAGAGCATTCGTTTGGGGTCGTCAAGATATGTACCGGTAGAAATACAAATCAACCGGTCATGGGCCTCTGCATCTGCCTCGTTGACAAAGTGCACATCATTCGTGCATATCAATTTTATACCGTGTTTTTTAGATAATTCAACCAATACCTTGTTCACTTTTTCCTGTATAGGATAAGTTTCGTGATTGGCATTCGGCACAGTTGCCTTATGCCGCTGCAATTCAAGGTAGTAATCATCACCGAAAACCCTCTTAAACCACAGCACCGACTCCTCGGCTTCTTCAATTCTGTCGTTTGCTATCAATTTAGGTATCTCGCCACCCAAACACGCAGAACAAACAATCAGCCCCTCGTGATGCTCTTCCAATTGCTTCTTATCCGTACGTGGATGATAATAGTATCCCTCTGTCCACGCACTTGAAACAATTTTTATAAGATTATGATATCCTTTTTCATTCTTTGCCAATACAATCAAATGCCGACCAGTATCCTTTTTATTGTCTCTGTCGCACATCGAATTGTCCGCAACATACATCTCACACCCGAAAATGGGAATAAACAGTTTACCTTTTTCGACAGCCAACCTTGATTCTGCTTCACTCAAAGCGGTACTGTCTCCCGATTCTTGAAAAGATTCAATTTGTTTTTTAATTGTCTTTATCTCTTTCTTGACATCGGCGTTTTTTTTCTCCACATAATCGAAAAACTCCTTTATTCCGAACATATTGCCATGATCAGTAAGGGCAATGCCTCGCATTCCGTCAGCTATTGCCTTATCAACCAAGGCTTTGACAGACGCTTGTCCATCAAGTACAGAATATTGGGAGTGCACATGCAGATGTATGAATGGATGCATATCATTATTTTTTTTGAGGTTGTAAAGTTACACATTTGAACAGAAAAAGAAAAACCGGATTCATACTTCCAGAACATTTTAACAAAACAAAATCAATAACTTTTTATCAGTCACGCATAACGCAATCATATGTTAAATTCTTTTTGTAGCTTTGCAACGTGTTTTCAAATTAAAGTAATTTTTCAACGTGATATATCCCGAAAGTTTAGAAAATAAAATAGGTTTTGATGGAGTCAGAAACATCATTGCTGAACATTGCGGCAATAAACTCGGCAAAGACAAATGCCGTGGGATGAAATTTTCTTCAAACTATGAAGAAATCAAGTCGCAATTGCTCCAAACCAATGAATTCCTTTGCATATTGAATAGCAACGAGGATTTTCCCAATGGCAATATCCACGACCTGCAAGCAGAGCTTAAAAGGATAAAGACTGCCGGAACATATCTGACAGAATCAGAATTATACAGATTAGGCCAGACTTTAGCATCAGCAATCGAAATACATTCATTTTTCACAGAAGAACGCAAGGCAAGATATCCGGAATTATGGAAAATCGGCATTACGCTTTCCCTGTTCCCGGAAATCGTGGAATTGATAAGCCACACTGTCGATAAATATGGAGAAATCAAAGACAATGCATCTCCTGAACTATTCGATTTAAGGAAGTCGCTCATATCAGCGACAAGCCGTATGAATGGCGCTATGCAACGCATTCTGTCACAATACAAACAAGAAGGCATACTTGACAAAGACACAAACCCTGCAATCCGCGACGGAAGACTTGTCATTCCTGTCTCACCTATGAACAAACGGAAAGTAAAAGGCATAGTGCACGACGAGTCAGCCACTGGCAAAACCATTTTCATCGAGCCGGAAGAAATCGTCGAGACTAACAACCGCATCCGTGAGATAGAAGCGGAAATAAGGCGTGAAATAATACGGATACTAATCGAAGTCACATCCCGGATACGCCCTAAAATAGATGAGTTGCTACCATTTTACTCCATTATCGGCATCTTCGACTTCGTCCGTGCAAAAGCATTGTTCGCGCAAGAAATTGATGCATCCATGCCGCATCTTGCCGACACGCAAGAGATAGAATGGTACAATGCCCGGCATCCAATCCTGCAAGTCGCCCTCGGGAAAGTCGGCAAGTCTGTCGTGCCGTTGAATATAAAGCTCGACAAGCACACGCATATACTGCTTATTTCCGGACCCAATGCCGGAGGCAAGTCAGTATGCTTAAAGACCGTGGGCATCGTTCAGTATATGTTGCAATGCGGGATATTGCCACCCGTTTACAGCAACTCCCATTTCGGCATATTCAATGATCTTTTTATCGACATAGGCGATGAGCAGTCAATTGAGAACGAGCTTAGCACATATAGCTCGCATCTGTCGAATATGAAATATTTCATGCAACACGGAAATGGCAAGTCGCTGATACTCATAGATGAATTCGGTGGCGGCACAGAGCCGCAAATAGGCGGAGCAATAGCACAGGCCATTCTTAAAAAATTGAATGACGCCGGCGTGTTCGGCGTAATAACAACCCATTACCAGAATCTTAAGAATTTCGCTAATGAGACACAAGGAATCGTCAACGGAGCGATGCTGTACGACCGGCATCTGATGCAACCATTGTTCCAATTGTCAGTGGGGAATCCTGGCAGTTCCTTCGCAATAGAAATTGCCAAGAAAATAGGAATACCTGCAGACGTGCTCGACTATGCCACTGATATTGTCGGCTCTGACTATATAAATATGGATAAATATCTCCTCGATATAGCGCGTGACCGCCGCTATTGGGAGAACAAACGGCAGGATATCAGGGTAGAACGTAAGAAATTGGAAAAAATCATCGAAAAATATGAATCCGACCTTCAGAAACTGATAGCCGAACGCAAAGAAATAATTAAAGAAGCTAA
>JADIMC010000089.1 GCA_017694955.1 Candidatus Limisoma faecipullorum | reverse complement strand
CCGCTTGATGACGTTGACTATCGCTTTCTCTTTTTCTTCGCCCGCCGCGATTCTTCCGTCCACTTCTGTCTTGAATTTGTTCAATTGGTCGGCTACGGCCGCGTTCAATGCAATCATTGCCGACGCGCAATTTGCGGAAGAGCCTATTGCACGGAACTCAAAGCGGTTGCCTGTGAACGCAAAGGGAGAAGTGCGGTTGCGGTCGGTATTGTCTATCAACAATTCAGGAATCTGTGTGACATTCTCGATTTTCATACCTGATTTGCGGGCGAAATTAATCGTGTCGTCGTCAGTGTTGACGAGCTGGTCGATGGCTTCCGAAACCTGTCGGCCCAAGAACATCGAGATTATTGCGGGCGGTGCTTCGTTCGCTCCAAGACGGTGTTCGTTGGTGGCCGACGAAATGGATGCCTTGAGCAATCCGTTGAAATGGTTGACAGCTGCCATCACGTTGGCGAGGAATGTCATGAACTGCAGATTGTCCTTAGGCGTCTTTCCCGGGCTGAAAAGCATTGTCCCGGTGTCTGTGCCTAAGCTCCAGTTATTATGCTTGCCTGAGCCGTTCACTCCTTTAAATGGTTTCTCGTGCAATAGCACTTGGAAATTATGACGGTTTGCCACTTCGCTTATCAATGACATAAGCAGTAGGTTATGGTCGTTGGCAAGGTTGGTCTCTTCATATATCGGTGCCAGCTCGAACTGGTTCGGGGCAACCTCGTTGTGGCGTGTCTTTGCCGGTATGCCGAGTTTGTGGCATTCTATTTCCAAATCGAGCATGAATGCCTCCACACGTGATGGTATAGAGCCGAAGTAGTGGTCTTCAAGCTGCTGGTTCTTTGCGCTTTCGTGTCCCATAAGCGTTCGTCCGGTCATCACAAGGTCGGGACGCGCGGCATAAAGGGCCTTGTCTACTAAAAAATATTCCTGTTCCCATCCGAGATATGAAATTACGTGTTTCACGTTCTCGTCGAAATATCGTGCCACGGCTGTGCCGGCTTTGTCAACAGCGTTCAAAGCCCTCAGCAAAGGAGTCTTATAATCAAGTGATTCTCCGGTGTAAGAAATGAAAATGGTGGGAATACATAGTGTATGACCCATAATGAATGCCGGTGACGATATGTCCCATGCCGAATATCCACGTGCCTCGAAGGTGTTTCGGATGCCTCCGTTAGGGAAACTTGATGCGTCAGGCTCTTGCTGGACGAGCAACTTCCCGGAAAACTCCTCTATTACTCCGCCTTTGCCGTCGTGCTCAATGAATCCGTCGTGCTTTTCGGCAGTACCGTCCGTTAAAGGGTGGAACCAGTGAGAGTAGTCGCGTGCGCCATTGTCCATAGCCCATTGCTTCATTCCCTTTGCCACGTTGTCGGCAAGCTCTCTTCCAAGCGATTTTTTGTTGTCGATGGCGTTTACCAACGCAATGTAGGTGCTCCGGTCAAGGTAACGGTACATCTGCGCGCGGTTGAACACATACTTTGCATAGTACTCTGACGGTCTTTCTTTCGGGATTTCCACCGGTACGGCTTTTCTGCCGTAGGCTTCTTCCACGACCTTGAATCTTAGTGTTGACATACCTATTGAAAATTTAGATGCTGCAAAGATAGTATCTTTGCAAAAAATAGACACTGCTTCAACAAAAAAATCGAACAATCTCTTTTTTTTACACTTAGCATACACTACCTTTGCAGACGAACAAAGGGGTGCCGAACGGCTGAGATCATACCCTCCGAACCTGATACGGATAATGCCGAGACAGGGATTGTGAATTTCTCAACTTTTTCATAAGCCTTTTTGTTCTAATTTCATATTTAAGGACTTATGAAATATCCAGTTGCATTGACCATAGCCGGTTCTGACTCAAGCGGCGGAGCAGGAATACAAGCTGACATAAAAACGATGTCGGCAATCGGTGTATATGCAACATCGGCAATTACTGCAATCACCGCTCAAAATACAACCGGAGTATCAGCCATACAAGGCATATCACCAGAAATAGTGACAGCACAGATAGATGCCGTTTTCACAGACATCAATCCCTCTGTTGTTAAAATAGGTATGCTCTATTCTGAAGAAATAATAATGTCTGTAGCTGAAAAATTACGGCTATACAAGCCGAAATACATAATTCTCGACCCAGTCATGATTTCCACTTCAGGAAGCACTCTGATTTCACCGTCAGCAATAGAAACAATGAAACGTGAGCTGTTTCCGCTATCCACAGTAATCACACCGAATAAAGCAGAAGCGGAACATCTGTCGGGAATAGAAATAAAAGACACAACCTCAATGAATGATTCCGCAAAAACAATCCTATCATATGGAGGTTTGTATGCCTTAATAAAAGGAGGACATTTTGAAGACGCAACAATGACGGATTATCTTTACAATAAAAGCGGCTTGGTAGAATCATACAAAGGTCATTTTGTCAACACAAGAAACACCCATGGGACAGGATGCACGTTCTCATCGGCAATAGCAGCATATCTCTCCTTAGGTAAAGATGTCGGCAATGCTATCCGTATGGCAAAACAATATTTGCAAAGCGCATTAGAACAAGGTAGCAATATTGATGCAGGACACGGACACGGTCCTGTAAACCATTTCTTCAACCCCGAAAAATTGAAAACGATATGATTAAAATAACATTCAATAACAAACCGGCAGAATTAGAAACAGGAGTAAGCCTGCAAGAATTTGTTGAGAGCAACGGTATGGTTTCCACAAATATAGCAATTGCCGTCAACAACAGTGTTGTACTCAAAGAAAAATGGGGCGACACTACAATAAACGATGGCGACAGCATATTAATAATAAAAGCATATTATGGCGGATAAATTCAAGCTAATAGCTATTACCCCAGAAACGACAATAGAGAACGAAATAGAATCAATCATATACATAATTGATTCAGGATTTGACTATGTGCATATCCGCAAACCGCATTACAATCGTGATGAAATGACAAGCTATCTGCGTGAAATACCACAAAAATACTATCCACGTATAAAAATTAATGACCACTTTGAGCTTGCCCAGGAATTCAACATAGCCGGATTGCACATTAACAGACGTAATGGCAATATTCCAGAAGGGTTCAATGGCAAAATCAGCAAATCTTGTCATTCCGTTGATGAACTTTCCAATATCGACATATATGAATATGTATTTCTTAGCCCAATATATGATAGCATATGCAAGCAAGGATACACCTCAAGATTCACCACTGCCGAATTACAAGAAGCACATAAAACCGGAGCGATAAACAGCAAAGTAATAGCCCTTGGAGGAATGACAGCTTCACGTATCTGTGAAATAAAGGACTTTGGATTCGGAGGAGCCGCCTTTTTAGGCTATCTTTTTGAATCCGAAAACGACAAAAGACTGAAAGACAAATTGAAAACAATCATAAATTCTATTTGAATCATGTTGCAATTCATCACACACCCGTCTGAAAATATGACCATTCTTGAAGAAATCGAGAATGTAGTCGCAGGAGGTTGCAAATGGGTACAACTTCGAATGAAAGACGCTGATAAAGAAGAAATAAAAGCAGTAGCACGCAAAGCTAAAGAAATCTGCAAAAAAAACGATGTGATACTTGTCATCGACGATTATGCCGATATTGCCAAAGAACTGGAATTGGATGGAGTACATCTTGGCAAAAAAGACATGCCGGTAGATGAAGCCCGGAAATTGCTTGGCGAAGAATTCATCATCGGAGCTACAGCCAACTCATTTGAAGACATAGAAGCCCTACGCCATACCGACATTGACTACATAGGCCTGGGACCATTCCGGTTTACATCAACCAAAAAGAATCTAAGTCCGGTCATAGGTATCGAGGGATATGCTGAAATAATGCGCCGCAAAGCCGAATCGAGCATCAACATTCCCATCGTAGCGATAGGCGGAATCTGCTACGACGACATCAATGACATAATGGATACAGGAATCAACGGGATTGCAGTTTCCGGCAGTCTGATTAACGCTGAAAATATGACTGAAGAGACAAAACGAATGATTTCTTTATTGGAATCAATAATAGATAAACGGTTAAATTTTTAATCACAATGGATATTTTAAAAATAGGGAATAGAGAATTCAAATCCCGCCTGTTTGTAGGTACAGGAAAATTTTCATCAAACGACCTGATGCTTGAAGCAATTCTCGCTTCGGAATCGGAGATGATAACAGTGGCAATGAAGCGTCTTGACACATCCGATGCTGCCGATGACGACATGTTGCGGCACATCAATCGCGAGCATGTGCAATTCTTACCAAACACATCCGGAGTCCGTAATGCCAAGGAAGCCGTGCTTGCGGCACAATTGTCAAGAGAATGCTTCGGAACGAATTTCATTAAACTCGAAATTCATCCTGACCCAAAATATCTGCTCCCCGACCCGATTGAAACCCTTAAAGCAACTGAAGAGCTTGCAAAATCCGGATTCATAGTACTGCCATACATACAAGCTGACCCTGTACTTTGTAAGCGTTTGGAAGATGTCGGCACGGCAGCTGTAATGCCGTTAGGAGCACCTATAGGCACAAATAAAGGTCTGAAAACAAAAGAAATGCTTGAAATAATAATCAGCCAAAGCAATGTGCCGGTTGTAATCGACGCAGGATTAGGAGCCCCTTCACATGCTGCTGAAGCTATGGAAATGGGAGCTGATGCGGTCTTGGTCAATACGGCAATTGCCGTTGCCGACAATCCCGTGAAAATGGCCAAAGCATTTAAACTTGCCACTGAAGCAGGACGTATGGCATACCTTGCCGGATTAGGAGAAAAAAGCGACTACGCAGAAGCGACAAGCCCACTTACAGCATTTCTTCAATAATTAAACATCAGAAAATATGGAACTTTCAGATATAAACGTAAACTCATATCCAAATTCCGAAAAAATATATGTCGAAGGCACTTTGTTTCCTATAAAAGTGGGAATGAGAAAAATCAACCTCACCCCGACAGTCAAGATTATCAACGGAAAGAAAGAGATGCATCCCAATGCACCTGTCGTAGTATATGACACAAGCGGCGCATATACCGACAAAGACATCAAAACAGACATCAACGAGGGATTGCCGCGTATTCGTGAGCAATGGATACAGCAACGTGGAGATGTGGAGCAGCTCGATTCCATCACTTCACAATATGGCAAGGAGAGACTTGCAGACAAAAGCCTCGATGAAATCCGGTTCAAGAAACTCTACAAACCTTGCAAAGCCAAAGCCGGCAAGAAAATAACGCAAATGGCATATGCCAAAGCCGGAAAAATCACTGCCGAAATGGAATATGTGGCAATCCGCGAGAATCTTAACAACAAAGAATTAGGTATAGATTCTTACATCACTCCTGAATTTGTCAGGCAGGAAGTTGCTGCCGGCCGCGCAATAATTCCTGCCAACATCAATCATCCGGAAGCAGAACCGATGGCAATAGGAAAAGCTTTCAGCGTGAAATTGAATACTAACATCGGCAATTCAGCACTTTCTTCAGGCATTAAAGAAGAGGTAGATAAAGCGATATGGAGCTGCTACTGGGGCGGCGATACACTTATGGACCTGTCAACGGGAGATAATATCCACGAAACACGCGAGTGGATAATCCGCAATTGTCCTGTTCCAATGGGAACAGTACCATTGTATCAGGCTTTGGAAAAAGTGAAAGGAAATGTCGCTGATTTAACCTGGGAAATATACCGCGACACACTTATCGAACAATGCGAACAAGGAGTTGACTATTTTACCATTCACGCCGGTGTTCTGAAAGCACACGCCGAATATATCGGCAAGCGGCTTACAGGAGTTGTGTCGAGAGGAGGCAGCATTATGACTCAGTGGTGTCACATCCACAATCAGGAAAGTTTTCTATATACGCGTTTCGATGATATTTGCGAAATCCTGAAGCAATATGATGTGGCAATATCATTGGGCGACGGAATGCGTCCGGGGTCGATATACGATGCGAACGACAAGGCGCAATTCCTTGAGCTCGATGTACTTGGCGAGCTAACAGAAAAAGCGTGGAGTCACGGTGTTCAGGTCATAATAGAAGGGCCGGGGCATATTCCGATGCATAAAATCAAAGAAAATATGGAAAGGGAAATCTCATACTGCCACGAAGCGCCTTTCTACACGCTTGGACCGCTGACTACCGACATCGCTCCGGGATATGATCACATAACTTCCGCCATAGGCGCAGCACAAATAGCCTGGTACGGCACAGCAATGATTTGCTATGTCACGCCGAAAGAGCACCTCAGCCTGCCAAATCGTGAAGATGTGAGAAACGGTGTGATAGCCTATAAGATAGCAGCTCACGCAGCCGACCTTGCAAAGGGATTCCCTGGTGCGGAAGTAAGAGATAACGCGATGAGCAAAGCCCGTTTCGACTTCCGCTGGAAAGACCAGTTCAACCTGTCGCTTGACCCAGCAAGAGCAAAACAATATTATGTGGAAAGCCACGAGCAAGACGATAAGTTTTGCACGATGTGCGGTCCCAATTTCTGCGCAATGCGCATAACCCAGAAAGTTTCAGAAGAGATTTGTAAATAGCAGAAAATGTTTTCAGAAGAATTAGAAAAATATGATTGGGACGAAATCACCGCACGCATATCCGCTAAAACGGATACTGACGTGCGGCATGCCCTCGAAAAAGAGAATCTTACCCCCGATGATTTTATGGCATTGATTTCGCCGGCTGCCGTCCCCTATCTTGAGCAGATGGCACGGTTGTCAATGAAATACACCCAGGAGCGCTTCGGCAAGACCATAAGTATGTATATTCCGTTGTATCTTAGCAACGCCTGCACGAATTTCTGTGTGTACTGCGGATTCAATCACAACAACGATATAAAGCGCACCACCCTCACTCCTGAGCAAATCGAAGCTGAATGCAAGGCGATACGTCAACTTGGGCCATTCGAGAACTTACTTATCGTGACAGGAGAACATCCTGCCGTAGCCGGCGTAGATTATCTTGAGAACGCATTAAGAATTGCACGTCCATATTTCAACAATCTCTCGATAGAGGTAATGCCGTTAAAAACAGAGGATTACTACCGTTTGACAAAGTCAGGGCTTAACGGCGTGGTTTGCTTCCAAGAAACATATCACAAAGCACGCTACAACGTCTACCATCCGAAAGGGATGAAATCGATATTCGACTGGCGTCTGAACGGCTTCGACCGCATGGGGCAGGCAGGGGTGCACAAAATCGGCATGGGAGTGCTTATCGGTCTTGAGGACTGGCGCACCGACGTGACGATGATGGCAATACACCTGCGCTATCTCCAGAAACACTACTGGAAGACACGCTATTCCGTGAATTTCCCGCGGATGCGCCCGTCGGAAAGCGGTTACCAGCCGAATGTGACCATGACCGACAAGGAGCTTGCCCAGCTCACATTCGCTTTCCGTATTTTCGACCACGATGTGGATATATCCTACTCCACACGCGAAAATCCCGTGTTCCGTGCCAACATGATGAAACTTGGCGTGACATCGATGAGTGCAGGCAGCAAGACCGAGCCAGGAGGATACACAAGCACTCCCGACGCTTTGGAGCAATTCCACGTAAGCGATGAACGCACTCCGGCCGACGTGACCGAAGAAATCAAGCATCTGGGTTACGAAGTTGTCTGGAAAGATTGGGACAAAATTTTCGATTGACGAGACACAAAAATAAAGAACAGCAATGGTAGGTAGCCATTGCTGTTCTTTATTTTTGTCATTATATCAATTATTCTGATTTCATTGTTTTTTTATTCCTGTGGAAATAAAAAAACACAACGAAACTGACAATCAATCTGACAAAGTATCCATAATTAATACGTCAGACAGTATCTTACAAACCTCAGACACTACACAAGTCACTAAAAAAAATTAATTTCACAAAAAAAGAAATTCTGCAGATAGTCAAAGAATATCCAGAACTAAAACCATAGTAATGTTCTATTAAATATAGAAAGAAAAAGCCGTTGGAAATTTCCAACGGCTTTTCTTTGTAGCGGGAGCAGGATTCGAACCTACGACCTTTGGGTTATGAGCCCAACGAGCTACCTCTGCTCCATCCCGCGATGTGATTTCGTCTGCAAAGGTACAACATATTTGCGCCGAATGCAACACCTTTTGAGGAATATTTTCAACGAATATTGACAACACTATGCAAATCAACACATTAATAAAGCATTTTTTTTGCAAGAAAATTTTCTCCGACTAATAGAACACTAAAATATAACGCTGATAGTTGGTCAAATTAAATAATGTGCGTAAATTCGCACACAAAATACGTTTTTGTGCAAATAATACGAGACAACAAACGACTATGTTGAAAACAAGAGAAAAATTAATCGACATTGCGCGGCAGCTTTTTGCCCACAAAGGCATAGAGAACACGACAATGAACGACATAGCGTTAGCGGCAGAGAAAGGAAGGCGCACGATTTACACCTATTTCAAGAACAAGCGCGACATCTATAATGCCGTCATCGAAAGCGAGAGCGAAATCGTATTGGACAAACTCAAGGAGATTGCCAATCTCCCAATTCCCCCCGACCAGAAGCTTATGGAATTTATTTTCCAGAGATTTGATGCAATGAAGGATTTAGTGTCGCGCAACGGCTCACTACGAGCAGGTTTTTTCAGGGATGCAAGGAAAGTGGAACGAGCAAGAAAAATAAGCCGTCCAAAAGAAATACATATATTGGAGAAAATATTACAAGAAGGCGTTGACACCGGAATGTTCAAAATAAAGCACGTTGAAAAGACCGCTATGGTGATGCTGCTCTCCTTACAGGGGTTGGATGTACCGTATATACGTGACAACTTTGCAGAATTCGGGATTGAAAAGAACAAACTAAGAGAATATTTATACGACTTTATATTATACGGAATAAAACAGTAAATACTTATGTACATAAATTCGACAGGATATTATATCCCGGCAGAAAGAGTTCCTAACGAACATTTCCTAAACCTTAATGGTCTTACGAGCGAATGGATTTTGCAACGCACAGGCATACGCACCCGGTCGAAAGCCGGTGAAGGCGAAGGCCACAACTCAATGGGTCTTGCAGCCATACGCGACGCCATAAAGACATTACCCTACGACATAAAAGATGTTGACCTGATTGTTTCAGCAGCATATTCTCCCTACGACACAGTTGCCACACTTGCCCACATAGCCCAGCGCGAATTCAATATGGAAAAGGCAAAAGCCGTGTACGCATCGTCGGCATGCTCATCGTTTGTCAACGGACTTGAGATAATTGAAGGATACTTTGCTATGAATAAAGCAACGAAGGCTCTTATCGTATGCTCCGAACATAACACATACTACGCCAACGAAACTGACAAGGTATGCGGACATCTTTGGGGCGATGCTGCCGTTGCATTCTTTGTATCAAAGGAAAGAGTTTCCGACAAGGATATGACAATCAAGTCGATTTACACACACGGTCTCGGACACATAGGAAAAGGGCCTGAAGGTGTGCGCCTGCGTCCGCATGAGGACGGCATCGCAATGCCAGACGGAAGAGATGTGTTCATTCACGCCTGCAAAAACCTGATACACGGATTGGAAGTGGTGACAGAAGAAAACGGAATGAAAGTTGCCAATCTCGACTATATAATTTGTCATCAGGCAAATATGCGCATAGTGGCAAATGTTGCCCACAACCTGCAGATGGACGATTCAAAATTCCTCAATAACATTGAAGAATTAGGCAATACCGGCTCCGCAAGCTCCGCATTAGTATTTGCACAAAACATTGATAAATTCAAAAAAGGACAGAAAATAGGACTTTCCGTATTCGGAGGAGGCTACTCCGTCGGAGCATTCCTTGTTGAAATATAAACTTTAAATTATATAAGTTATGAAATTGTTAGAAGGCAAAGTAGCGCTCATCACAGGCGCTGCTCGTGGAATTGGAAAAGCTATCGCCCTCAAATATGCATCGGAGGGTTGTAATGTAGCATTTACCGACCTCGTAATTGACGAAAACGGTAAAAAGACCGAAGAAGAGATTGCAGCTTTCGGCGTAAAGGCAAAAGGGTACGCATCGAATGCGGCAGACTTCGAAGCAACACACAATGTGGTTGCTGAAGTAGTAAAAGATTTCGGACGTATCGACATCCTTGTCAACAATGCCGGCATTACAAAAGACGGCTTGATGATGAGAATGACAGAAGGCCAATGGGACGCAGTAATCGGCGTGAACCTTAAATCAGCCTTCAATTTCGTGCATGCCGTAACACCGGTAATGATGCGTCAACGCACCGGCAGCATCATCAATATGGCGTCTGTAGTTGGCGTGCATGGAAATGCAGGACAATGCAACTACTCAGCATCCAAAGCCGGGATGATAGGTCTTGCCAAGTCTATCGCTCAGGAACTTGGATCACGCGGAATACGCGCCAATGCCATTGCTCCGGGATTCATCATCACAGATATGACGGCCGGACTTTCTGAAGAGATAAAAGAAGAGTGGTGCAAGAAAATCCCGCTCCGTCGTGGCGGCACACCAGAAGACGTTGCCAATATCGCTACATTCCTTGCTTCAGATATGTCATCGTATGTATCAGGACAAGTCATCCAAGTTGACGGCGGTATGAATATGTAACAGATGTAATTGCGAATAATTAAGTATAAAATAAGGGCGAAGCGCTTTCCTGCTTCGCCCTTATTTTATATTCAATTAATATCTGTTAAACATTTTTTACACCCATACTGTGTCAAACGATTCAAGTATTAAAGCAAAATACCTAACTTTGCAGAATGTAGAAAACATATCTCATACAATAGAATGCTTGAACAAATCATAGACAGAAATCTGCTTCTTCAGTTAGACAAACTAATAGAAGAAAGCCATAACATAGCAATCACTTGTCATATGGCACCTGACGGAGATGCGATAGGAAGCGCTAACGGATTATGCCTTCTTCTCCGGAAAATGGGTAAAACCGCCAATGTGATAACTCCCGACCAAGCACCATACGACCTTGCGTTCATTCCAGAGTATGAGAAGATGACAGCTTATTCCCGCCAGCCAGTAAAAGCAAGGAGATTAATCAGAGAAGCAGACCTTATTGTCTGTCTTGATTACAACGGACTAAACCGTGTGGCACAAATGGAGGAACCGTTAAGAAACGCAAAATGCAAAAAAGCGATGATTGACCATCACCTGCATCCTGACAATTTTTGCGATGTGACCATCTCATACCCAGTTATGACATCCACTTGTGAGCTTCTATATCGTATCCTCGACCAACTCGATTATACTCAGCTTATCGACACCACAATAGCCGAATGCATCTATACTGGAATGATGACAGACACCGGCAATTTTTCATACAATTCCAATCACGCCGAGCTTTACAACATAGTGGCAGAATTGGTGAAAAAAGGCGTTGACAAGGACAGGATATACAAGCTTGCAATCAATACGAGCAGCGAAAGCCGTATGAGGCTCACTGGTTATGCCCTTGCCGAGAAAATGATAATCTACCCTGAGCACAACGCTTCGTTCATCGTATTGACAAAGGATGACCTCACACGGTTCAACTATCAGAGCGGCGACACGGAAATGCTTGCCAACAAACCGCTGGCCATTCCGGAAGTAATATGGTCAACTTTTTTCCGACAAGAAAAAGGCTATGTGAAAGTTTCAATGCGCTCAGAAGGCAACTTTGCCGTCAACACCCTATGCGCCAAGTATTTCAATGGCGGAGGGCATGCAAATGCTGCGGGAGGAGAATATCACGGCACAATGGAAGAAGCTATCAAGACATATGAAAAGGTGCTTGCCGATTTGTCCGCAGAAAAATCAATCG
>JADIMC010000001.1 GCA_017694955.1 Candidatus Limisoma faecipullorum | reverse complement strand
GGATGAAAGAGCCACGGAAGTTCATCCAAGTGGTGATGGGCGCCCGTCAGATAGGCAAGTCCATCGTGGTCAAGCAAGTGCTTCAGGATTTGGATATGCCTTACCAGTTTTTTTCAGCCGACAATGTCCCTGCTACGAACGGTGCTTGGATTTCCGATTGTTGGGCAGCCGTGCGCAGCTTGAAGGAAAGCCGGGGATGGGAGAGTGTCATCCTTGTGATTGACGAGATACAGAAGATAGCTAATTGGAGCGAGGTAGTTAAAAAGGAATGGGACGATGATACTTTTTACGAGCGTGATGTCAAAGTATTGCTTCTGGGGAGCAGCCGTGTGTTGTTGGAGAAAGGTTTGTCCGAGTCCTTGGCCGGGCGGTTTGAGGAAATACGCATGAGCCATTGGAGCTACCGCGAAATGCAGGAATGCTTCGGCTTCTCGCTCGACCAATATTTGTTTTACGGAGGCTATCCCGGTGCGGCAACTTTGATTGGCGACGAAGACCGTTTCAGCCAATACATCCAGTCGGCCATCATCGAGGCGACTATCAATAAAGATATTCTGATGGATACGCCGATAAGCAAGCCTGCTTTGCTCCGCCAGACCTTTGAGTTGGGGGCTGCTTATTCGGGAGAGTTGCTTTCGTTGAACAAAATGTTGGGTTCGCTTCAAGATGCCGGAAATATGGTTACCTTGGCAGGATACATCAACCTGTTGGATGAAAGCGGATTGCTTTGCGGACTGCAGAAGTTCAGCATTGATATGGCCCGGAAGCGTGCCAGCATCCCAAAGTTGCAGGTATATAACAATGCGTTGAAGATGGTGTATAGCACATTGTCTTTTGAACAGGCGATATTAAACCGCCGTGCATGGGGGCGCATTTTTGAGTCGGGCATCGGTGCCTATTTGGTAAGTCAAGCCTTCGTGCATCGTTTTGAAGTGTTCTATTGGCGTGAGCGGGACGATGAAGTTGACTTCGTCTTGCGCAAGAAAGGCTCGGTGGCCGCCATCGAGGTGAAAAGTAATGCGGAAAAGCGCACGAATGGATTGGATAAGTTCCGCAAGCTGTTTAATCCGCAAGCGGCTTTTATCGTGGGTGACGGCGGTATCAGTGCAGAGGATTTTCTTTCGATGGATTTGAGGAAGTTGTTCTGAGGGGGAGGTTGAAAAAGGGCGGCATAGTGCCGCGCCCAAGGGCGCGACGGCTATGCCGCCTTGAATTTGTGTGATAATTGAGAAGATTGTGCTGTTAGCGCACAACAGTCTTATATACTTTTCCAGAAATCTCGATTACGTAAACACCAGAAACCGTATTGATTACGGAATCGTTACCACTGTAAACGAGTTGCCCGGAAGTGTTATAGACATTGATCGTAGCATCCTGTCCGAGTCCTTCGACAATGATAGCGCCGTCTGCTCCGCGCACGCTGACATCCTGAGCCCCGGCCTCGTCAATGCCGCCATCCTTTTCATCGAAATAGACTACAATGTCCTTGTCCTCGTCTATTTCTCCAAGGTCGAACATCTTGTTTTGCTCGTCGTACAATGACAGCATCTCATTGCCATTGACGGTTATTGACCTGATTTCATAGCCTTCGTCCGGACAGATGTAGAGTTCTACAGAGCGGCGCATCACATTGAATTCTTCCCATTTTTCTCCGAGATAAAGCACTGTTCCATACGCCTCGTCCCAGCCGATAGTGATGTTATAGACTTCCGCTCCTTCTTCTATGTTGGCAAATTCTTTCCATCCCTCGGCTTTCTCATAGTCGAACGAGGAGCCGGCAGGTACTGTCAGGGTTGCATTGGCATATACAACATCGTCGAACTTGGCAATTTCCGCGGGGGTAAGATTATAAGCGTCCACGGTTTTCAAAGCCGGGCATCCCACAAAAGCATTTTCTCCCAGCTCGTTGATATTGCATCCAAGGAAAATCGACGATAAGCGCGGGCATGACTCGAAAGCGTGCGCGCATCCTCTTCCGCCAAATCGACCAGCTCAAGCATCTTGTTATTGTAGAAAGCATAGTCGCCGACTGTCAGCAGTCCGTCTGGAGCAGCTACGGAAACGATGGCGTTGGCTCCGTAGAAAGCAT
Organism: Candidatus Limisoma faecipullorum; assembly: GCA_017694955.1. Lineage (GTDB taxonomy): Bacteria > Bacteroidota > Bacteroidia > Bacteroidales > Muribaculaceae > Limisoma > Limisoma faecipullorum. The sequence goes on along the minus strand of JADIMC010000001.1, from coordinate 17,040 downwards.
AAGGCTTCACCGCCGTTATACCTTCCGGAATCTTCAGGCGGGTCACCATTTCGTTGCCAAGCATCAACTCTCCGCCGATGTGGAGCTGGTTAGAGTCGTAGTTCGCAAAATCGATACCAAACCACGCCGTAAGGTCGGAAATGTTGGTAGTGGAGAGCAAGGAGCATCCTCCGAATGCGCCTGTCCCTATCGACTTTACAGATGCCGGTACGGTCACGGCAGTCACGGCAGAGCAACCGAAGAAAGCGTTATCGCCGATTGTCTCCACTTTGTCCTTGAGGTCAAGCTCCTGCAATTTCACGCAACCCTTGAACGCATAGCCGCCGATTTCAACCAAATCATTGTTGAAAACCACCATGCTGAGTTCCGTGTTATTGTCAAATGCGCTCTGCCCGATTTTTTTCACATTGCTACCCAATTTTACCATCTTCGCCAGATTGTTGTAGAAAACGAAAGGTTTCACTTCTACAACATCATCAGGAATCTCCAAGTTCTCGACAACAGAATTGTTGAGATAGATTGTACGCGAAATCGAAGCCGGGTTGGCGTTTGTGTTTGCAAAGTCGATGGCGCACCATTTTGCAATATCGGATATGTGTACTTGGCTTACCGGGCATCCCGCAAAGGCATCCATGCCGGAATACTCAACTCAAGGCCTGAGCCTATGCTGATGGTGCGGAGAGAGGTGTAGTTCTTGAAAGCGTTGTCGCCGATGGATTTAACGTTATCGCTGATATTAAGCGTATGTAGAGACGATTCCAAGCCGAACTTGATGTCCGACATAAGGTTACGTCCAAGATCCAATTGTCCAAGCACGATGCATCCGTTAAAAGGCGTTTCCATAAGCATAAGTTCTGCATCGCCTTCGGCAAAAATTACGGTACGCATGCTTTGGCATCCGTTGAAGGCGTTCTGCCCGACAGAAGTTACCGAACCCGGGATGATGATTTGTTCCAAAGCGGAGCATCCGTTGAAAGCGTTGTTGCCGATGGTCACGATACCGTCCGACATATCCACTGATTCCAAAGCGGTGCATCCGTTGAAAGTATCATTACGGACAATATCTACCGACATCCCTATAGTAGCTGTCGTCAAAGAAGTACAGCCGGAGAAAGCCGACTGACCAAGCGTTGTCACCGCATCGGGAATCGTTACGGAAGTGATGCCCGTACACCCTTCGAAGGCATTGCTGCCGATTTCGGTAAGCCCGCTGCCAAGCGAAATGCTGGTGATACCGGTGCAATTCTGGAAAGCGGAATTTTTGATTTTTTTCACATTGTCGGGGATGGTAAGGTCAATCGGGTTGGTGAGGCATCCCCTGAACAGGTTGTCGCCGATTACAGCTAAGTGTTCGCCGAAGCTGAGTGACCCGTTGATGTTGGTCAGCCCTAATTGACCGTCAATGTAGCGGTCGATTGACACGGAGAGATTCGTGGCCTGCTTGAAAGGTGTAGACACGAGTTCAAGCGCGTATCGCCCATTGAGGAAATTCAATTCGCTTACCAAGAAGTGGTCAAACTGCCGCGAGTTATCTTCATTACGTTGCCGCCTATTGTCAAATCGATTTGCGACGTGGTGAACTGGTCGCCGACGAACAGCTCGCCGGTGAAATCCCGTCCAAGATAGAAGTCATAGGAGGTATTACGGCCTGACAGCGGCGCGTTCTCGAAAGCAATAGGTTCTGTGCTGTCCTCCACCGTGAAAGATTCAAGGTATCCCAAGTCCTGATAAGTCTCCCCGAAAGTGTCCACGTCAGGGCTTATGACTATTCCTGCCAGATGGTCAAGACCGCTGGTGCCGGACAATTCCCTGCCATAATACACTTCCTCCTTGACAAGTGGGTACTCCAAACCACTGTTTTCATTCGTCCATCGGGAGGTGCTGAAAGGCTTCCCTTCGAGCACCAACGGCTTCTCGCCTTTCTCGAATGTCACCACGCGCTCCATCTGAGAATAAGAATAGAAACCCAAAATGCGGATTTCGCCGAATGCGCTTTCTCCTATCTCCTCCACCGTACCCGGAATTTCAATTGAACTCGCGCCAATGCAATAGAAAGCATAAGGCTTTATCACCTTCACGTCGTCAGAAATGCGGAACGTATAGAACCTGTTATTAAAATTGTCAACTGTCTCTTCGAATATATGATTCCCTGCAAATGTGATATTTTCATACATATTTTTCATAGTGATTTTGGTAACATCCTTATAGGCCAATTGCAACGGATTGGAGCCGCCGTTGGCAAAATCGATGTCGCACCAGTCGGCCATACTTCCCCCGTATGCAATCTTGCACCCGCTTTGATATTGTGCCCAAGAGCCGGCAAAAGCGTCTTTACCGATAGTCTTGACAGTGGCAGGGATGCTAATCTCTCTCAGCCCTGTTCCCTGAAAGGCGTTTTCAACAATCGACACTACCGTAAAGGTGTCGTCACCGTCCATCACCGTTCCGGGGATTATTAAACTGTCCTCGCCGCCGGGAACCTCGAAACCGACCACTTCCACCTCTCCCTCGTTTTCAGATGTGGAAATGACACGGAAAATCAAGTCGCCGTACTCAATTCTTTCGCCCACTTCCAGGCTGGTTGCCCATCCGGAGGCCGAGGCGAGCGCAGCCGCCAATAATAGTAAAAATTTTTTTCTCATTTGCTTTTTATGTTTTTTTTAGTTTTTAGTTTGTGCGGACAAAAATAGCAATATCGGATTTTTTAACTCAGGGAAGCGGGTGCGTTGTTCTCTCATTTTGTCATTTGCTTCTCTTGTTTTGTCATTTCACTCTGGCACACAATCATCACGAACCGACATTCAAGCAAAAATGACCATATTGTTTCATTTTGATAAAAATTATGCTAACTTTACGGCTGCAAAATTCAATGACGATGAAGAAACTTCTGTTATCAACAATCATCTTTGTGGCAACGGCTGCTACCAGCTTTTCAGCTCAGAAAGCCACCCTGCCCGACTCCACCTTACGGCAATATGCCGCCAAAATGCTTATGGTAGGCTTCAAGGGCGACAGCGTGACCGACAGCAGCGATGCTGCCCGCTACGTACGCGACCTGAAAGTAGGAGGAATAATCTTGTTTGATGTTGACCTTACCGGCACGGCAAAAATCGGCTCAAGAAATATAACATCGAAAGAACGACTGACAAAAATGACAGCCGACTTGCAGCGCTACGCCGGCGGCAATCTGCTAATAGCCATCGACCAAGAAGGCGGGATGGTGCGCCGTCTGCGCCCTGAATACGGCTATAGCCAGACTGTCAGCCAAGAATATCTCGGCAAGATCAACAGCCGCGACACTACAATGAAATATGCCGGAAGAATGGCAAAGGAAATAAAGGAATCAGGGGTGAATGTCAACCTCGCTCCACTGATTGACGTGAACGTGAATCCTGAATGCCCGGTAATCGGTGCGCTCCATAGAAGCTACTCGTCCGACACCGCCATCGTTAGCAATAATGCAAAATGGAGCATAGAAGCGCACCACCGGAACGGTGTGCTTTGCGCGGTGAAACATTTTCCAGGTCACGGCAGCTCTGCATCGGACTCCCACTACGGGCTTACCGATGTGACCGACACGTGGCAAAGCTACGAGCTTGCTCCTTTCCGCGAGCTCATATCTTCAGGAAAAGTGGATATGGTGATGACCGCCCACATTTTCCAACGAAATCTTGACCCGGAATATCCTGCGACACTATCGAAAAAGATAATCGACGGAGTGCTGCGCAAGCAATTAGGATTTGAAGGGGTTGTGCTTACTGATGATATGTATATGCAAGGCATCATCGACAATTACAAGGTGGAAGACGCCATCGTGCTTGCCATAAATGCCGGTGCTGATATCCTTGTAATGGGCAACAACATCTCGACCGGCTACGAGCCTGAGCGTCCGTTCCACATAGTCGATATGATTGTGCGTGCCGTTAAAGAAGGACGTATCGACCAGCAACGGCTCATTGAGTCGAACCGGCGCATCGATTCGTTGATTGACAAGCTAAAGCACTGAAATCAATTATTCAGGATAAATCATCTTACGTGTCATTCCTCCGTCAACCACAATGTTCTCGCCGTTGATGAAATCATTTTCCTCTTGCGCCAGAAACAGGCACAACCTTGCAACATCCTCTGGCTTACCGACACGCTGCGACGGATGGCAAATGTGATCAACACGCCTAAGAGACTGGTAATCGCCACACTCTATCCATCCAGGAGAAATACTGTTGACTGTTATACCTAATTCTGACAACGACATTGAAAGAGAATGCGTCAACGAATAAATTCCGCCTTTCGACGCCGAATAAGCCTCAGTCCCCGGCTCGCTCATACGCTGACGTGTCGAGCATATGTTGATAATCCTTCCATAACAACCCTGTCCGCCAAGTTTCCGACGATGCAGCGCAAGGCGGCGTGCCGTGACAAACACAGGTCGCAGATTCGTGGCTATCACACGGTCGAAATCATTAACCGACATTTCTTCCAATGGCTTGAAAGCCGATATACCGGCATTATTAATAATTATATCAATATCACCCCAGGCATTCAGCAATCTTATCATACAAGCATCCAGCGCTTCTGAATCAGAGACATCGGCAGGATAGAATTGTGAGCCTGTAGTCTCTGCCGTAGTCTGTCCAGCCTTGACATTCATATCACAAAACGCCACACGGCATCCCGCATTCCTGAACGCCTCGACTATAGCCTTGCCGATTCCTGAAGCGCCACCGGTAACAAATACACGGCGACACGGAAACCGCACTTGCAGATATCCCGACTTCACTTGTGAGGAAAGAGCATAATGCCTTACCGGACGTTTCCCCTTTGCGGCATTATGCTCCTCGAATTTTCTCTCAAGATAATTGTCAGCCATATACTTTTAACCTCAATAAGCCGGATTCCAACCGTTGCGATGCACATTATCCGGATTCCATTTATCTTTCGGCTGCGGTGTTTCTGCCGGATAACCAATCGGAACCAAACTTAACGGAACGATATGATCCGGCAAGTTCAGCACTTCCTGAATTATGCCAACCCTATGAAACGACGGATAAACACCCGTCCACACTGCACCCAATCCTAAAGAATGAGCGGCAAGCAAAAGATTCTCGGTTGCAGCCGAGGCATCGGCAATCCAATTGTCGTGCCCGTCTCCCTCTATTGTCTTACGGAAATTACCGCAAACAACGATAGCAAGCGGTGCCTTAGCTACCATCCTGGCATTCGGAAGACTGTCAGCCAACTCTTTCAGCTTCACCGGGTCGTCCACTATGACGAAATCCCACGGTTGCTTGTTGATTGCCGTAGGTGCAGCCATTGCAGCACGCAACATCTGTTCCACCTTAGCCTCCTCCACAGGCTTATCCTCATACGCCCGCACACTCGTACGTGTCATAATATTGTCAAGCACCTGATTCGAAGCTGAATTTTCACTCCCACCCGGCATAAACACCTTTACGGCCAGCACTCCTACAGCCACCGCAAGAAAAACATTCAACAATACTGACATTTTCATAAAACCACAATTTATAAATTCTTATCTGCAAAGATAATATAAAGTATGTTCTGAAAAATAATTAAACCATTCATATCAACAATTTTCTGAACATTTTGTTATTTTATAAGCAATACTTACATTTGCAAAAAAGACATTATGAAAAAATTGATGATACTCGCAATGATGGCGACAGTTTCGCTATCGGCATGCTCACAGACGAAGCAAGACAACCCTGAAACCGCAAATCAGACAGCATCAGTTGCCAATACGACCGTGGTTTCAGAAAACACCAGCAAACCTGTAGAGATGAACACCCAAATGTTCATCGACAATATCGTTGACTACAAAAACTCAAAAGAATGGGATTATAAAGGAGACAAGCCTGCAGTAATCGACTTTTATGCCACGTGGTGCGGGCCATGCAAACGGCTCTCGCCTATTCTCGAAGAATTGGCTTCCGAATACAACGGACAAATCAATTTCTATAAAATAGACGTTGACAAGGAGCAAGAGCTTGCAGCAGTATTCGGAATTCAATCAATCCCGATGGTGCTTCTCATTCCAAAGGAAGGGAAACCCTACGTGGTACAAGGACTACGCCCTAAAGCTGAATTGAAACAAGCCATAGATTCCACACTAATAAAATGACAAACGTCAGGCAACAATAACCATCTGGCTATCAAAGCAAATCGTCATAAAGCCCTGTGTTTTTTTGGATTTTATGACGATTTCTCACTACCTTTGCACCCATTTATTACGCAAAACTACAAATTATGAGAATAAATTGTGTCGTCGTTACATATAATAGAGAAAAACTTCTTAAAGAAAACATCACCTCTCTCAAGGCCCAAACTTACCATATCAATAAAATTTTCATAATTAACAACCATTCTACCGACGATACAGCAAACTTCTTGTCACAATTCTCAAACGACCCGCAAATACAAGTTTGCAATCTCGAAAAGAATGTCGGCGGCGCGGGGGGCTTTTCATACGGAATACGACTTGCCGTAGAAGATGGCTGCGATTACGTATGGATAATGGACGACGACACCATACCACAATCCGACACATTGGAACGTTTGGCTGAAGCGACAGCAATCGATGACAATATCGGCTTCCTGTGCAGCAAAGTAGTATGGACAGACGGGAATCTGCACAAGATGAATAAATGCGGCATTCTCCAACCGCAACATAAGACGAGCCTGCAAAGCGACCCGGAAACATATGGATTTGCCTGCAACAATTGCACCTTTGTGTCGGCACTGTTCAAATCGGATGCCATCTATAAAGTCGGACTCCCGTATAAGGAGTTTTTCATATGGCATGACGACATCGAATACACCTCACGAATAATTAATGCTGGATTTAAAGGCTATTATATCGACAAAAGCGTTGCCGTTCACAAAACCGAGAAGAATTATGCCCCGCGTGTGTATGACGTTGGAGAAAAAGATTTATGGAAATTCTATTATCAAGCGCGTAACACCACGTTTATGGCACGCATGCTAAAACCGAACAAATTGTTTTTTTACATCTCCGCATTAAATAAATACCGCATTTACATCAGAAGAATCAACAAAATCAACAATAAAGAAATCCGTAAGGCTTTGAAAAAAGAGGTAAAAAGAGGATGTATAGACGGTCTGAGGTTCAATCCTAAGATCGACTACGTGCAACGTCTCTGAAAATCGACTTCCGACAAGGCCTTCCTTATATAATAGCCCGACTGCAACCTGCGGCTTATTGTCGCCACATTCTTTTTCATCTCTGCATAACGTTCCGGCGTAAGCGACCGTAACACGTTGTCGAGCTCCGTCAACGAACCAACGCATATGCCTATGCCGTTATCTCTCACAAAATCGGCCAATGCCGCCTGATTCCATATTATCACCGGCAAATTGCAACGGATATACAACGACGTCTTATGCGGATTATTATATTTCAAATATTCACCAAAATCGCCCGTACAAGCGTCAACCGAAAAACCGTCCCACACCAATCCGAAATCACCCTCGGCTGTAGCAATCAACATATCTGACTTTACAAAACCTTTGTACGAGATATGCTCCCCGCCCTTTGCCTTATCGAGCTCGAACCCACCGCCATAAAGATTCAGACGGAAAGCGCCTGCATATGCGCCAACTTCATATAAAAATGTGTTCTTTCTGTAATTCAGAGCGCCTGCATAAAGCACCTCATAAGGTTTCTCCGCCTTCTTTCCGACATCCGCCACGGTTTCAGACAGATAATCGAAAATCTCCAACTCACCTACAGGCACACGGCAACCATGTCCGACCAACCAATCCTTCATTTTAGTATTAAGTGCAATTATATAGTCGGAATGCCCCAGACGCCGTATTTCCTGCTCAACAGTCAGCTTTCTCCGTCGGAAACTGCCCAAATCGTGAATGACAGCAACCACTTTTGCGCCACGGAAATGCGCCACACGGCAAACAAAAGTGAAATATTTCTTCAACGGATACTGCAACACCAGACAATCATCTCTTCTCAATGAAAACACCGATTTAAGCACTCCTGCCAATGTCGCCAAGAAAGCAAGTACAGTATTCGTATAGCGGGTCTGGCGTAATCCGACATTCACATACCCCATTTCCTCCATGATATGCTCAATGTCGGTCTTTGCCTTATTACCGGCACTATCCACTCCCTTATAATTGCGCGACAGATAACAATTTCTCATAACCTACAGCACCTCTTTTCTAAACAAATCCAACGCAGCTGCCACAGTATCGTCCATATCGGCATATGTATATTGTGCAAGCCTTCCACCAAACAGCACATTCTTAGCTTCTTGCCGCGCAAGACTCTGGTATTCCTGGTACACTTTAGTATTTTTTGAATCATTTACCGGGTAATATGGCTCTTTCCCCGGCGCAAAGCTGTCAGGATATTCATATGTGACTACTGTATGGGGCTGTTTCCCATACTCAAAATGCTTATGCTCTATCACACGTGTGTAAGGCACTTCAGCACCAGTATAATTAACAACCGCATTGCCTTGAAAATTATCCGTATCTAACCTTTTCTCCTCAAAACGCAAGCTCCTGTATTCCAAATGCCCGCAACGATAATCAAAAAACTCGTCAATACAACCGGTAAACAGAATCCTGTCAGCAACAGAATCAAGCTCCTGCCTGTTCTTGAAAAAATCCGTATCCAAACGCACCTCTATGCCATCGAGCAATGCATCAATCAGCACATTGTACCCGCCAACCGGGATACCTTGATATGCATCGTTGAAATAATTATTGTCAAAAACGAACCGGAAAGGCAAGCGTCGTATGATGAATGCCGGCAATTCTGTGGCTGCGCGTCCCCATTGCTTCTCGGTATAACCCTTTATCAAACGCTCATAAATATCCCTTCCGCAAAGAGTAAGCGCCTGTTCCTCCAAATTGGCAGGCTGCGTGATATGCGCGTATTCCGCCCGCTGTTCCTCTATTCTTGCCTTCGCATCCGCCGGTGTGACCACACCCCATAGCTGATAGAAAGTATTCATATTGAACGGCAAGTTATACAATTTCCCTTGATAACAAGCCACCGGAGCATTCGTATAACGGTTGAATTCAACAAACGAATTAACATATTCCCATACTTCCTTATTATCCGTATGGAATATATGCGCTCCATACTTATGCACATGAATACCATCCACATCTTCACAATAAACATTGCCACCACGATGACCGCGCTTATCTATCACGAGGCATTTCTTTCCGGCCATACTGGCCTCGCGAGCGAAAACCGCACCAAACAAGCCGGCTCCCACCACCAGATAATCATATCTATTTTTCATAAAAATGCAATCTAAAACAGATTATCAAAGACATCACATATTTTCACAAATTTAGGCATTATAAACATATCCTGCAAACAATAATCTGCAAACCAACGGAATCATCGCATTTTATTTTATTATTCGATTGTATGTCGGAGATTTTCCATAACTTTGCAAATAATGCCGAAATGCCCAAAACACTGCATATGGAAATCGAAATATCCCCCGAAATATTACAAGCAAAACAACGCTTCAGCATAATTGGCAATTCCAGCGCGCTGATAGGCGCAATAAGCCGTGCCCTGCAAGTCGCGCCAATCGACCTGTCGGTGCTAATCAACGGAGAAAGCGGTGCCGGGAAAGAATTTTTCCCGAAAATAATCCACGCCTACAGCCCACGAAAGCACAATAAATACATCGCCGTCAATTGCGGCGCAATCCCGGAAGGGACAATCGATTCCGAGCTGTTCGGTCACGAAAAAGGGGCTTTTACAGGTGCCATTTCTTCACGAAAAGGATATTTCGAAGAAGCCGACGGAGGCACCATATTCCTCGATGAAGTAGCCGAGCTCCCACTCACCACACAAGCACGGCTTCTGCGTGTGCTTGAGTCTGGCGAATTCATAAAAGTAGGCTCGTCAACCGTACAGAAAACCAACATACGCGTAGTTGCAGCCACTAATGTCGATATGCGCAAAGCGGTAGCCGACGGACGTTTCCGCGAAGATTTATACTACCGATTGTCAACAATCTACATTGCCGTACCACCACTGCGCGACCGTGGCAATGACATATTGCTGCTCACACGGAAATTCAGCAACGATTTTGCAGAGAAATACAGGACACCGGCAGTTGAATTCGACGAGTCGGCAAAAGCCGCACTATTAAGCTACCGCTGGCCAGGCAATGTCCGACAGCTGAAAAACGTGATTGAGCAAGTATCCCTTTTCGAAGCCGGCAAATCAGTGACCGCAGACGATATAAAATACTACCTTCCTGAAGCTGGAAGCGACTATGCGCCTGCCATACAACAAGTCCCGTTGCAACACACCTATGACAAGGAGCGCGAGATGATTTTCAAATTAATATTCGATTTGAAAAACAGCCTGTCAGAAATGCAAGAAGAAATCGACAGCCTGAAAAAGCAGAAGCAACAAGAGCCAATCGGCTCCATAAAAGAGCTGCAAAAAGAGATATCGTCAGTCCTGCCGGTTATCTATGACAAGGATATGGCAAGCGGCGGAGTCCACCGAATCTATCCGGAAGACAAAGCAATTGAAGAAGGCAATCCAACCCGCACGCTGGAAGACACCGAAAAAGAGACCATACGCAAAGCCCTCGAACGGAACGATGGCAAACGGAAAAAAACCGCCGATGAGCTGAAGATTTCAGAAAGGACACTTTACAGAAAAATCAAAGAATACGGATTGGACAACATATGACAAAGAAAATAATATCAATACTCGCCCTGCTATTATTAATGCAGGCATGCAGAATAAGCTACACTTTCAACGGTGCGGCAATCGACTACAATGTTTACAAGACATTGAGAATAGGCAATTTCCCGATACGCGCCCCGATGGTGTATGCACCGCTGCAGCCTATGTTTGAAAACAAACTGACCGACACCTACACAAAGCAGACCAGGCTGCAGATAATCGACAGCTCCAACACCGACTTGTCAGTAGAAGGTGAAATAACCGGCTACACACTTACGCCACAAGCCGTAAACGAAGACGCTTATGCATCACAAACAAGGCTCACAATCACCGTAAGGGTAAAATATACCGACCATAAGAATCCGAACGGAAGCATCGACCAATCGTTTTCCGCTTTTCGCGATTTCGACTCGTCGCAGATGCTGACAAGCGTACAAGACGAGTTGTGCGAGCAAATCACCGACGAGCTTGTGATGCTGATTTTCAACGCAACAGCCGGCAACTGGTAACAAACAAGCTTTACTATGGGAAAAAGTCAACGAGCCGAGATTTTCGACAAAGCCATCGCCAACAGGCAAAAATTGCCTGAAGCTATGGCAGAAGGGATAATTGCCGACTACCCATTTTTCACACCTGCAATAGTTGCCGCACTTCAGGAAAACGACGATATAAACGAAGACGGGCGTGAAAAACTGATCAAACTCGCAGCAGCAAATATGGCAGACAGAATTGCCCTATGCGACATCGCCGGACCAGAAGCCGGAAAATTCCGCAATTTCTACCCCGACGAAAGTGTCAAAAAAGTGAAATCGACAATGGACACAATTGAGCACTTCCTCGACACTTTCGGCAACGACGATGAAGCTGAAATAAAAGCATTGGAACAAAAAATATTCAATCCTGTGCCCGATTACGCCCAATTGCTTGAGAAAGAAGAAAGGGACAGCCTGCCGAGCGAGAACGAGCTCGATGAACAGACAATGAGCGCTAATGATTTGCTCATCAACAAATTCATCACTATGAGCAAAAAGAAAGAGGCACATTTCCCATCTCAAGAAGAGACAGTGCCGCCGGAAGTTGCTGAAGCACCGTCGCCAAAAAGCGCAGACGACCAAACCGACAATTCCATGCTCTCGGAAAGCCTTGCTAAAATCTATATCCGGCAACACCGCTACGAAAAAGCTTTGGAAATAATTCTATCGTTAAGTTTGAATTTTCCAGAAAAAAGTATTTACTTTGCAGACCAAATACGTTTCCTGAGGAAACTTATTGTAAACGAGAAATATAAACAAAAAAACAATAATTAAACAGACATGTTTTCAGCATTAATTATTTTAATATTGATTGCCTCTATCCTTATGATAGGCATCGTATTGATTCAGAAATCTAAAGGCGGCGGCTTGGCATCTAATTTCGCAAGCTCCAACCAGATTATGGGAGTACGCAAGACTACCAATTTTGTAGAGAAAGCCACGTGGACTCTTGCAATCGTGATTTGCGTATTAAGCATCGTATCATCTTTCTTTGCACCGAAATTGGTGTCAAACTCACGCGTGCAAGCTGCGCCCCAGGAACAGACAGCTGCTCCTTTCCAGACAGAAGCTCCTGCTCAACAGGCTCCTGCAGCGCAAACTCCTGCCGCTCCTGCCCAGCAGAATTAATCTGCCTTATTTTCTGAAAATTATAAAAAAATCGATAAAAAGCGGACTTGCCCCAACCGGCGAATCCGCTTTTTCCGTATCTTTGAAAGACATAACACGCAACAACGTTACGCCAAACTAAGGTTGCAGACTATGTCATATTTCGCTACGATACTACAATGGATGAATAGCTATGGAAAAAAACGGAAACATATTATGGGCTGACGATGAAATTGACCTGCTTAAACCACATATCCTATTCCTGAAACAAAAAGGTTATGAAGTGGAAACCGTCAATAATGGCAACGATGCACTCGAAGCAGCCAAACACAAGCGCTACGATGTGATTATCCTCGACGAGAATATGCCCGGACTTAGCGGACTTGAAACTCTTTCGCAAATCAAGCAGCTACAACCTGACGTGCCGGTGATAATGATAACCAAAAGCGAGGAAGAAAACATCATGAACCAGGCAATCGGCAACAAAATAGCCGATTACCTGATAAAACCGGTAAATCCCAACCAAATACTGATGTCACTGAAAAAGAATCTGCACTCCGGGACATTAGTGTCACAAAAAGCCACTTCCGACTACCAACAGGAATTCCGGCGAATAACCGAACAGATAAACGAATCCTACGACATCAACGACTGGTACGACCTATACCGCAAATTGGTATTCTGGGAAATGGAGCTCGCCCAAACCGAAACGAATATGGACGAGCTGTTGCTAATGCAGAAAAATGAGGCTAATTCAGCATTCTGCAAATTCATCCGGAAAAATTATGGAAGCTGGATGACCTCCGAAAATCATCCCATAATGAGCAACGAGATATTCAAGAAAAAAGTGTTCCCGTTGCTTGACAACGGAGATAAAGTGTTTTTCATTCTTATCGACAATTTCAGACTGGACCAATGGCGCATTATAAAACCGTTGCTTTCCGACTATTTCAGCACGGAAGAAGAGCTATATTGCAGCATACTCCCAACCGCCACACAATATGCGCGCAACGCCATTTTCTCAGGGCTGATGCCGTTACAAATCGAGAAGATGTTTCCTGACTTATGGGTTGACGAAGACTCCGAAGAAGGGAAAAACATCAATGAATCGCCTCTCATACAGACACAGTTCGAGCGCTACCGGAAACGTTACAAATTCTCATACCACAAAGTCTATGAATCGGCTTACGGTGAAAAAATACTGCAAAATTTCAGCAGCCTCGAAACCAACGACCTGAATGTTATTGTTTTCAACTTCATCGATATGCTGTCGCACGCCCGCACAGAATCGAAAATGATACGCGAGCTTGCCTCCAACAATGCCGCCTACCGTTCGCTGACAGAATCGTGGTTCCGCCACTCATCGGCAAGCGACCTGCTGCGCAAGATTGCCGAAAGCGGATACAAGGTGATACTCACCACCGATCACGGGACAATACGCGTCGATAACCCCATAAAAGTAATCGGGGACAAGAACACCAATACAAACCTCCGGTATAAAGTCGGGAAGAATCTGAGCTACAACAACCGGCAAGTCTATGAAATACGCCGCCCGGATCGGTTCGGGCTACCGTCACCAAATCTGTCATCGGCATACATATTCGCAATGAATGGAGATTTCTTCACGTATCCCAACAACTACAACTATTACGTGCAGTATTACAAGGACACTTTCCAGCACGGAGGGATATCGATGGAAGAAATGCTTGTACCTATCATCACAATGCAACCGAAATAATCCGATTAGTCATTTTTTATTTCATTAATTCCTTAAAAAAGAATATTTTTGCAATTGTCAAAAGTGGATTGTTATGAAAATCTTCACACCCTCCGACATACGGGAAATCGACAGGATAAGCATTGAAGAAGAAGGCATATCTTCTTACGACCTTATGGAAAGAGCCGCTTCGGCTGTCTCCTATGAAATCATGTCCAGATGGCTGCCTTCACAGCGAATCGTCATGTTTGCCGGACCGGGCAATAACGGAGGCGACACACTCGCCGTGGCACGACAACTCATCGATCAAGGATACAAGCCGGAAATACTGTTGCTCAACACCAAAAACAAACTGTCGGCAGACTGTGAAAAAAACAAGCAGCGCATAATCGATTACGGATACCCTGATTTCACCGAAGTAACCAAATATCTCGACATGCCTGACCTGACAGAATCCGACGTGGTAATCGACGGACTGTTTGGCAGCGGGCTATCTGACACGATACAAGGAGGTTACGTTTCACTTATACGCAACATCAACGAGTCAGGAGCATTCGTGGTCTCAATCGACATCCCTTCAGGTCTTTTCAGCGAATTCAACAAAGGCAACCTTATCAATAGCAACGTCGTACACGCCGACCTGACACTCACATTCCAATTTCCGAGACTTTCGTTCTTTTTCGAGGAAAACGCCTACTGCGTAGGAAAATGGAAAATACTCGACATCGGACTGAGCGAAAAGGCTATGAAAAAAATGCCGGCAAATTATTTCCTTATCGACAAGACAGGCGTAAAAGAAGCCATCAAGCCACGCTATCAATTCGCTTCTAAAGACAATTTCGGAAGACTGATGCTCGTAGCGGGAAGCTACGGAATGATTGGAGCGGCCATACTCGCCTCACGTTCTGCGATGCGGGCAGGTACAGGAGCCGTGACTGTGCATACCCCGGCATGCGGATATGTCGTGCTGCAAACGAGCGTTCCGGAAGTAATGGTGGATGTTGACAACGACTCTGCCGGAACAAACATCACCAGCATACCGGTACGGCAAAAAATGGCCTACGCCATAGGACCAGGTCTCGGAACGGAACAACGCACTGTCGATGCTTTGGAAAAATTCCTAAAACAATCAACTTCCCCAATGGTGCTCGATGCTGATGCACTGAATTGCATAGCTAAAAGGCCTTCGATGATTTACGACATCCCTCGGAATTCGATAATCACACCCCATCATAAGGAATTCGACCGGCTTTTCGGCGAACACTTCACTGACGAAGAACGTTTCATGAAAGCCGTAGATATGGCAAAATTGCTGAAAATCGTAATCGTGATGAAAGGACATTACACAAAAGTGATACGTCCTGATGGAAAGATATTCATCAACACCACCGGAAACCCAGGAATGGCAACCGCAGGCAGCGGAGATGTTCTTACGGGAATCATCGCGTCATTGCTGGCACAAGGCTACAATCCGGCCACCGCAGCATCTGTCGGAGTATTTATTCACGGACTCGCAGGCGATATCGCACGAGAGCAATACGGAGAAACAGGGCTGATAGCCGGCGACATTGCCGGGAATATCGGAAAAGCCTTCCAAAAAATAATCGACAAATAACTTTTAAATCAGAATCAAAATATTTGATATGAAAAAAACAGTTGCCATACTCACATTTGCAGCCGCATTGTCGGCAATGCCGGCGGCAATTGCACAAGAGACCCAAAAGCTCACGGCAAACAAGCTCAACGAATACGGATTAATCTATTCGTTGCCCGTCACCCACCTCAACATCGAAGTAGAGGCGATAAAGACAATCAAGAAAGCCGGACCATACTACAAATATGCAAAGAAATACCTTGGCGCAAGCAACGTAGTGACAGAAGACTCCCAGACATGGGAAGTAAAGGATGTTTCTATTTCCTCGAAAGGGGTGCCCGATACCGAAAACCGCTACTTGATGCAATTCAAAAGCGGGTCAGCACCCTTCCTTCTCCTCGATGAAGAAGGCTTGCCGCTTGCAATCAACACGGAAGTGGAAGAGAATGTGGTAAAACGCAAACGCAACAAATTCGCCGACAAAGACATTCTTGAAGGAGAAGGATACGCCAATGTGTTCACAGAAGATATGGTTGCAAGCGAATCGACAATGAAACGCGCCGAAGCTGCCGCACAAAAAATATTCGAGCTGCGTGAAAGCCGTAACGACCTTGTATCAGGAAATGCCGACCAGATGCCACCAGATGGTGAATCGCTGAAACTTATGCTTGACGAGCTCAACCGTCAGGAATCCGTACTTACAGCCATGTTCATAGGCACTACCCAGACAGAGACAAAAGTGATACGTTTCGATTACTTGCCCGAAAGTGACACCAACAAAGAAGTGATTTTCCGTGTATCCGACTACAACGGACTTGTTGACAAGAACGACCTCAGCGGCGAACCGGTATATCTGTCACTCACGATAACAGAAAAAGGAGAATTGCCTGTCAATGAAAAAGGAGAAGCAAAAAAATTGCCAAAAGGAGCCGTAATGTATTGCATTCCAGGCAAAGCCGATGTGGAACTAACCTACAAAAACAACATAATAGCCAAGGAATCGGTAGAAGTGGCACAATTTGGCGTAGAGTACGGCCTTGAGCCCAAAATGTTCACAGACAAGAAAGCGCCTGCCTATGTGATATTCAATCCTGAAAGCGGCTCAATACGCGAATTAGGCACATTGGAAATATCGGAATAAGCCACCAGCTGAATCCTGTATCCATAGCCTCATATAAAAAATAGGCAAGTAAATACTTGCAAGAAATTGAGGGATGAGTTAACTTTGCCACGCTTTTTCACCAAGCTTACAGCTTTTTTGAAAATGGCTGCCCGGATGGTGGAATGGTAGACACGAAGGACTTAAAATCCTTTGGCTATTGCAGCTGTGCGGGTTCAAGTCCCGCTCCGGGTACAC
>JADIMC010000088.1 GCA_017694955.1 Candidatus Limisoma faecipullorum | reverse complement strand
AGATGCCGAAGAACCAAATCACCGAAATAATAATGAGCCCCAAAGACTGGTGTGACACGGAAGACATAGGCATATACCCGATAACCCTCAACACCCTCAGGATTGACTTGGGAGCCTCCGCAAAAGGAGAGGAGTTCGAGATACAAATCCCGGCTTTCGAGGCTTGCTACACTAAGCAGGGAGGAATCACTAGCACCGTCACCGACAGCCGGACAGTAAAGGTGTATCCGAATCCTGTCGTGGGTGGACAATTTACTGTTGCATTGCCTGTTGATAAAGGGATTTGTCACGTTGGAATTTATAATAATGCGGGATTAATGGTCTCAAATGGTAAATATGAAGGATGTATATTCACGGTAAGTGCGGAACATTTGCAGGCTGGTATATATTATGTCCGTGTGGTTACGGAGAATGATGTTTATGTATCAAAAATTATAATAAAATAAAATTAACTATGAGATTGAGATTAGCTATGGGCGCCTTGCTGTGCGTGTTTTTGTCGAACGCGCAGAATGTGGAGATAGTGCGCCACGTACAATTGCTGAAAGGGGTTGAGAGCCAGTGCTACAATCCGGTTCTGAGCCTTGATGGGCAGAAAGTGCTGTTTACGCAGTCCGACTATGAAGGACTGAAAGTGTATGACATTAAAAATGATGTTACGAAAACACTTGCGACCGATCGTATGGCAGGGTTTGCTCCTGCCTTTTCCAAGGATGGCAAGTCGGTGTATTTTTTGTCCCAGACAAGGGAGAATATGCTGGTATATCGTTCGGTGAAGAGTGTGAATCTTGATGGGAGCGGAGTGCAGACCGTATCGGAGAAATCACGAGGTATGCAGCATCCGGTGGCAGTTGATGGCGGCGTAGTCACTGTTTCTGACAACGGGAGGAAACTGAAGGCAAAGAGCAAAGGTGGCACGTACGTATATTCGGCTGGAAAGGAACTTGTCGTAATGCGTAATGGCGTGGAGAAAAGAATTGCGCCTGTCCCGACAAAATATACCTATATTTGGGAATCGCTGTCGCCTGACGGAACCAAGATTTTGTTCTATGCAGGGGCGAAAGGCGCATATGTCTGCGACCTTGACGGGAATCTGGTCGCCGATCTCGGCAAATACACTTCCCCGGCATGGTGTGGGAATGATTATGTTGTGGCTGTGAATGCCACGCACGACGGACATCAGTACGAGACTTCGCAGATTGTGCTGCTTAAGGTTGACGGCTCTTACAAGAAGGAATTGACAACACCGGTTTCAATGTCGATGCATCCCACTGCATCTGAGGCAGGCGACAGGATTACTTATAATACGATTGACGGAAGGTTGTTTTTAATGGATTTGAAGATTAAATAAACATTTGCACAATTATGAAAAAGCTGAGTTTTTTATTACTGACAGTAGCGGCATCTCTTTGTGTGAATGCCACTGATTTGAAAGATTTGAAAATATATATCAATCCGGGGCATGGCGGGCACGATTCCGACGACCGTAATGTGGCAGTTCCGCCATTTGCCGGAGGTGATCCGGAAGGATATTGGGAGTCGAACAGCAACTTGTCGAAAGGCTTATCGATGCGTGATTTGCTTGAGGATTTTGGAGTAAATGTTATGATGTCACGTGTTACAAATACGACTGAAGACGATCGGGGTTTGGAAGAGATAGGCAGAGAAGCTACTGAATTCGGTGCGGATTTCTTTTTCTCCATACATAGTAATGCTACAGGTACATCGTCAAGGGTAAATAAGCCGTTAATGCTGTATCGGGAATATACAAATGCCCCTAAGTATCCTGAAGCAAAGGAGATGGCTGAGACACTGAATTACCAATTGTTGGAGAATAAGGTTACATCATGGTCTGATGAAAGTATCTGGTTGGCCGGGGACTGGTCTTTTTACCCTCAATGGGGAACGTCGGGATTGGGTGTATTGCGCTGTCTGAATGTCCCTGGATTATTGTCCGAGGGGTCTTACCACGATTATATCCCGGAGACTTACCGTCTGCTCAATGACGATTTCTGCTGGCTTGAGGCCTATCATTTCACCAAGGCGATAATGGAGCATTTCCAGACTTCCGAGAAGTACAGCACTGGTGTCGTGGCGGGAACTGTGATGGATGACCATCAGGAGCGCACGGATGCCATCTATAATGGTATTTTTTATGGCCATGACCGCGCCCTTGCCGTATGCGGTGCAACTGTTTCATTGAAGAATGCTGATGGAGCTACCGTTGATACTTATACTACCGATAATTTGTTTAACGGCGTGTATATGTTCCGGGCAGTCCAACCGGGAACATATACGCTGTCGATTTCCCATCCCGATTATGAACCTTTCGAGCAGCAGGTTACGGTTGAAGCCAACGCGGTGACATATCTCAATCCGGTGATGGCACGTGTGCGCAACACGCCTCCGGAAGTAGTGAATTATTCTCCTGTATGGTCGGATGGTGACGAGGCGGTGCTTTGCAACACGCCGATAGAAATAGAATTCAACTGGGATATGGACGTGGAGTCAGTCGAGCAGAATTTCTACATTACCCCAGCTGTCGAGGGCGAAATCACGTGGGAGGATTCTTACTATAAGATGATATTCAAGCCTGAACGTGCTTTTGAAACTAATACGGTCTATACAGTTAAAATTGCGAAGGGAGTGAAGCATCCTGCCGGTCTGGAGATGACAGATGATTTCATATTCTCGTTCAGGACGGGTGATTATAACACGTTCGATGTGCTCGCTTCCAATCCGGAAGAGGGTGGCTATGTGCATTATAAGACCCCAACAGTAGAATTCCGTTTTGCACAAAAGCCGAATACGACTACAATTAAGGATGATATCGTTGTAAAAGATGAAAACGGGGAAATATGCACATATGTTCCTCGAACATATAAAGTTAGTTCATCAGCTGACGATTTCGGCTTTTTCCAGATAAAATTGTCGAAAGACCTTGAGGTCGGGAAGACTTACACTGTTAACCTCAATGAGAATGTGCGTGATGAGAACGATATGCCGTTGGCAGCACCGTATTCTTACAAGTTCACGGCTGTCGATGTGGCTGCGGAAGGTGCGTCTCTCACAATGACCGAATCGTTTGATGGTAATGACATCCTTGTGAATGATGCGGATAATACGGTAGGTGCAGCTTCTTCTGCGGCGAAGCGTAACACCGGGACAAAGATAGAAGGAACGGCTGCCTATGGGTTGGATTATGAGTTCAATGAGTTTGAGGGAGGAAAAGTGGCTTATGCGTTTGCGACTCCGAATTCACAAGCTTATAACAACACTAATGCACTGGGTCTTAAGGTTTATGGCGACTTGAGTTGCAACACGTTGTATGCGCGTATGTCGAACGGCACTGACGATGTGCTTGTGCCGGTATGCGTGATGACCTTCCTTGGCTGGAAAGACACTTCTGTGTCGTTAGCTGATTTCCTTGGTAGTGGAGACTACAATGTGACAGGTTTCGAAATTGCCCAGACTGGAGGTCAAATAAGCCGTGAAGGTACGGTATATGTTGACAAGATGTCGATTGGCGCGGCTGAAGATGCCGGTATCAGCAATGTGGAGACGGAAAATGTCCGCATTTATCCGAATCCGGCTTCAGAATTGCTTATCGCTAATGGCGATAAATTCATATTGAAGGTTGAACTGGTTTCTTTAGGCGGTCAGATTGTGGCTTCGGCAGAGGGCAACGTTTTGAATGTAAGTGAAATCCCGTCGGGTATGTATGTGGCCAAGATTTACACTCAGAACGGTTACGGTGTGAAACAAGTGATAGTGAAACATTAAGGAGTTGATATTTGTGACTATGAAAGGATGCGGCATTATGCCGCATCCTTTTGTTTATGTTGTGAAACATATAGAAACAATGCTTAAAAAATGTGATTTGATGGTTTATTTTTCGTAATTTTGCAGGGATTAAAGATTGTATTATGAAGATTATAGCTGATAGTAGCGCATCTCGGACTGAATGGGCTTTGGTTGATGGAGCGTCGGTTGTGGAACACGCTTTTACAAAAGGTTTGAATCCGTTTTTCCAGACACGTCGTGATATCAGTCACAGCATACGTCTTGATTTGCCAGAAGCTTTTTTAAAAAGAAGATGGGAGCATATCTATTTCTATGGGGCCGGTTGCATTGGCCAGGAAAAGAAGAAGATAGTGGAGTCTTCATTGATTGCGCAGTTCAAGTCGCCTGTCACTGTGGAGAGCGATTTGCTTGGTGCGGCGCGAGGTCTGCTTGTGACCGAGCCGGGGCTTGCGTGCATACTTGGTAGCGGCTCGAATTCGTGCTATTATGATGGAAAGGAAGTTGTGAAGAACGTTCGCTCGCTCGGTTTTGTGCTGGGTGATGAGGGTAGTGCTTCATATATGGGGAAATTGTTTGTCGGGGATTGTCTTAAAAATATTGCTCCGGAGAATCTTAGGAATGCGTTCTATGAATATATAAAGCAGACGCCTGACGAGATTATGTATTCCATTTACAATAACAATCTGCCGGGAAATACGTTAAGCGTGTATTCGCGTTTCTTGCAGGACAAGCTCGATATCGATTATGTTTATAATCTTGTATATACAAGTATAGACGCCTTCTTTACGAGGAATGTAGTGCAATATGACTATGCAGGTAAGACTGTTTGCTTTGTCGGCTCGAATGCTTGTGCTTATTCGGATGTCCTTGTGGAAGTGGCGAGAAAATATGGAATAACAATTCATAAGATATTGCCGAGCTCTATGCCTGGACTTGTGAAATACCATTCAATCAAAGGTTAGAAGCTTATTGGCGCTAAAGATTGAATCCGCTGTGTTTTACGGCGGATTTTTTGTTGTTTCAAGATTGTGTGGTTAAAAAGTATGTGATTAAATACTAAAAAATGTTTATAAAGAGAATTTCCGGCTTGTAATTTTTTTTAGTATAATCTGTTTATCGTACATTTGCAAGTATTGATAAGATTTCTCTAAAAAACAAAGTCGTGCGTAGAATAATTTTTGCAACAGCATTGCTGATGTCGTCTGTGTCCTTATGTGGAGCAGCGGTAAATTCCATTGAGAGTAGTTTGGTGGAAAGATTTAATGGAATAGTGTCGGAATCCAAGCCATCTTACCTTGAAATAGGAAAATTGAAAATCCAGAAAGCGGAAGCTGACACCAAAAAGAAAGTCATATCGATTGATATGAATGAGGCGTTTGGATATATTCCGCTTACGCGGGAATATGTAGGTCAATTGCAGGAGTCTATTCTTGAGATTGCTGGTGCCGGATATTCGGGCTACAAAGTCGCGTTTACAATTGACGGAAGGAATGTGGAAGAGTTCTATAACGATTCGAAACTCGCTTATCGCCCTTCAAAGCACAAAAAGCCCTTTGTTTATGCTGTGGACGAATTGGCGCATCCGGTTAAAGGGCTTGATGGGAAGATTATAACGATGTGGCAGAGCCATGGGTATTATTTCGAACAAACTGCAGACCGTTGGCAATGGCAGCGTGCTCGTATATTTAATACGGTGGAGGATTTGTACACCCAGAGCTATGTGATGCCTTTCTTGATGCCTATGCTTGAAAATGCTGGTGCCTATGTGTTCAGCCCTCGTGAACGTGACATAAATCCGGTGGAGATAATCATTGATAATGATGGAGGCCTTTCTTCTGGAAGCTATTCCGAGACAGAAATCGGTGATTATGTTTGGGAAACAGGCGGCACAGGGTTCGCATATAAGAAAAAAGCATATGTGGAATTTGATAATCCGTTTGTTGACGGTACATTCCGTAAGATTGGCACAACGAAGAAGGATGATAATATTTCAAAGGCAGTGTGGACTGCCGATATCCCTGCAGATGGCAGATATGCAGTCTATGTGTCTTATGCTTCTCTACCGGAGAGTGCCACGGATGCTCTCTATAGCGTCAATAGCGCTGAAGGTGAAAGACAATATCGTGTAAACCAGAAGATGGGTGGCGGTACGTGGATTTATCTCGGGCATTTTTATTTCAACAAAGGCCGTCAGACTGTAGTCACTCTTGAAAATAAATCGTCGGACCGCAAATCCGTTGTGACTGCCGATGCTGTTAAGATAGGCGGCGGTTTCGGCAACATAGCGCGGAAGAGAAGTGATAATTTCGATGCTGCAGCCCGTGGAAATGATGGTGAGGTGAAGTTGCCTTCTATAAAGAGCGAATATGCAGTAAGCGGTTATCCTCGTTTCACGGAAGGCGCGCGCTACTGGCTGCAATGGGCTGGTATGCCTGATTCGGTATATTCTCCTTCGAAAGGGGCTAATGACTATACCGATGATTATCGCTGCCGTGGTGTGTGGGTGAATTATCTTGCAGGGGGATCTGACGTGTTGCCGAATTACAAGGGCTTGAATATACCGGTTGACATGTCGTTTGCATTCCATTCCGATGCAGGTACGACTATGAATGATTCTATAATCGGTACTCTTGGAATCTATTTCACGAACAAGGGTGATAAGTATGTGAGCGGTACAGACCGTATGAACTCGCATAAGCTTACAAATTATGTGCTTACAAATATCGCTAAGGATGTGCGTGCGCAATATGACAGCCATTGGGTGCGCCGTGGTATGTGGGATGCCTCTTATTTTGAGGCGCGTGTGCCAGAGGTGCCGGCTATGCTGCTTGAGCTGCTGTCGCATCAGAATTTTGCGGATATGCGCTATGGTTTGGATCCTGCTTTCCGTTTCACTGTAAGCCGTGCTGTGTACAAAGGTATGGTGGAATATTTTGCAAATGTGGAAGGCAGGGATGATTATATGATACAGCCGCTTCCTGTCAACAGTTTTACTATTGGCAAAAAGTCGGAAAGTGAATTTGTCTTGACGTGGAAGGCTACTGAAGACACTCTTTGCGACCGTGCCGCAGCAGACAGGTTTGCTGTGTATGAAAGGATTGGTAATGGTGGATTCAGAAGGATTGCGATTACTGAAGCTCCGGAATATACGGTCAATGTAACGGATAATGAAATCCATAGCTACCGTGTAGTGGCAGTCAACGATGGTGGTGTAAGTTTCCCGTCGGAGACGCTTGCGTTGGGAGTGGCAAAGGACTCGAAAGGAGATGTGCTTGTCGTGAATGGATTTACAAGAATATCCGCTCCTGACAGTTTTGTCTCTTCTGACAGCCTTGCCGGGTTCCTTAATGGAAAGGATAATGGAGTGCCATATATCAACGACATTAATTATATTGGCGAGATGTTTGAGTTTCGCCGTGAAAAACCGTGGGTAAGTGATGATGCCACAGGATTCGGTGCAAGTCGTGCCAATTATGAGGATAAGGTTGTGGCTGGCAATACATTCGATTATCCTTATGTCCATGGTCTGTCGATAATGAACGCGGGCTATTCGTTTGTGTCGTGCAGTGTCGCGGCTGTGGAGAACGGAAGTGTGGATATGAAGGCTTACAAGAATGCAGACCTGATACTTGGAAAGCAGAAAACCACCCAAATAGGGCGTGGTGAGAAACCCGACAGGTATGCGATATATTCTCCGGCATTGCGTAAGGCTGTGGCTGAATACTGCAAGAATGGCGGAAACATATTAGTGACAGGCGCATATGTGGCTACCGATATATGGGATGGTAAGACCTATGACAAGGAAAAGGACAAATTCGCTCAGGAAGTGCTGGGCTATAAATTTGTAATAGGTCAGGCTGCGGTTGAGGGTAAAGCTCATTTTGTGCCGTCGTATTTCCCGCAGTTCGGCAAGTTGCAGGCTGAATACCATACAGTGCTCAACGATAAGTTCTATGCGGTTGAGTCGCCTGATGCATTGTTGCCTTCTGATCCTGTAAAGGGTTGTACGCTGATGCGTTATGATGAGAACAACATTTCTGCCGGTGTGGCAAACAAATTCGATAATTACAAGACTTGCATTGTCGGCTTCCCGTTTGAGACAATCACCGATGGCGCCGTGCGCGATGCGATGATGAGGCAAGTGCTTGATTTCTTTAATGACTGATTTGCAAACCAATAAAACCTGAAATATAAATATAAAATTAAGTAATATGAAAAATTTGAATTTTTTTATTCCATTTATCAATGAAGCGCAAGTAAAGAATACAATCGACGGTTTGAAGTCGTGCGGATTGGTTTCCAAAATATGTCTTCTTGCTGGTGAAGATGCGCAAGGTACTGTTGACGGTTGCGAGAAAATCGCAATTAAAGGGCTTAACAGCACTGGTACTATGAAAAAAATTGCCGCAGCTGCGGATGGCGACTATGTTGTGATTTATACTAAATACAATACGCTCGATTTCGGTATGTTCGCTATGGAGAGAATGGTGAAGATTGCCGATGATTCGGAGGCTGGAATGGTATATGCCGACCACTATAATGTGGTAGGCGGCAAGCGTGCGAATGCACCTGTCATTGACTATCAGGCAGGAAGCTTGCGCGATGATTTTGATTTCGGCTCTGTATTGATGTTTAATGCTGCCGCTTTCAAAGATGCGGTTGCCCGCATGGATAAGGAATATGAGTTTGCAGGTCTTTATGATTTGCGCTTGAAAGTATCGCAGAAAGCCGAGATTGTGCACATCAACGAGTATTTGTATTCTGACGTTGAGCTTGATACTCGCAAGAGCGGTGAAAAGATATTCGACTATGTTGACCCGAAGAATCGTGGCGTGCAAATCGAGATGGAGGATGCTTGTACTGCTCATTTGAAGGCTGTTGGTGGTTATCTTGAACCGAAATTCAAGAAAATAGAATTCAGCGCGGGTAATTTCGAATATGAGGCATCAGTCATAATTCCGGTGCGTAACCGTATCCGTACAATCCGCGACGCAATAAAATCAGTTTTGAACCAGAAGGCTGATTTTAAATTTAATCTGATTGTAATCGACAATCATTCAACTGATGGAACAACTGAAGCCATCGATGAGTTCAAGGCTGATGAGCGTGTGATTCATCTGATTCCGGAGCGTGAGGATCTTGGTATCGGTGGTTGCTGGAATCTTGGTGTGCATCATCCGAAGTGCGGAAAATTTGCTGTGCAGCTCGACAGTGATGACGTTTATAAAGACGAGAACACATTGACCACGATGGTGCGTGCGTTCTATGAGCAGAATTGCGCTATGGTAGTCGGCACTTATATGATGACCGATTTCAATATGAATATGATTGCCCCGGGTATAATTGACCATAAGGAGTGGACTCCTGAAAATGGACGCAACAATGCTTTGCGCATCAACGGGCTTGGTGCTCCCCGTGCTTTCTATACTCCGGTTTTGCGTGAGGTGAAAGTTCCGAATACAAGCTATGGCGAGGACTACGCTCTCGGATTGAATTTCTCGCGTGAATATCAGATTGGGCGTGTTTATGATGTGGTCTATCTATGCCGTCGTTGGGAAGACAATTCCGACGCATCGCTTGATGTGGTGAAGATGAATGCCCATAATTTGTATAAGGACCGCATCCGTACTTGGGAATTAAAGGCACGTATCGCGTTCAATAAGAAAAAATAATATGCATAATATAGATAAGTCCGTTGTTCAGGAATTCCTTGAGCGTCAAATCAGGGATTGGGACACTGCGAAGAATAACTATGAAGCGTTGAAGCACGTAAAGGTAAAGGAGTTTGAATTGAACGGCTCTACTGTCAAGGTTCAGTTCAACCCGGCGCGTATCGTGTCATCGGCGGCAAAAGTTGATGCAAAGTCTCTGAAAGAACGCAAGTGCTTCCTTTGCGAGGCTAATCGTCCGGCGGTGCAGGAAGGTCTGCCCTGGGAGGATTATACCATATTGGTGAATCCGTTCCCTATCTTCCCTAAGCATCTTACAATTCCGGCAAATGAGCATACGCCGCAATTGATTGCCGGCAGAATTTCGGATATGATGAAAATTGCCCGTGTGCTGGAGTCTTATGTGGTGTTCTATAATGGACCGAAATGTGGGGCTTCCGCACCTGACCATATGCATTTCCAGGCTGGTAACGTCGGATTTATGCCTGTTGGAAGATGGATTGCTAAAGCGCATTTGCGTAGCGTATTGCGTGTTGGCGATGCACGTCTGAGTGTGGTTGACAATGTGCCGCAGAGCTGCTTCCTTATAGAATCTGCGTCTGTAGATAGTGGCAGCCGGCTCTTCAAGAGGCTGTATGATGCATTGACTGTGCCTGAAGGGGAAACTGAACCGATGCTCAACATCTTATGCTCGTATGAGTCTGGAATATGGAACATGGCGGTGTTCCCGAGAAAGAAGCACCGTCCTGATTGCTATTTTGAGGAAGGAGACGGCAATATTCTTATCAGTCCGGCTTCTGTTGATATGGGCGGTGTGTTCATCACTCCGTTGGAAAAGGATTTTGAGAAAATTACGGCTTCCGACATTCAGAACATCTATGATGAAGTTTGTATCGGAAGGGATGAGGTAGAGGCAATTTGCAGCAAAATTAATTAAATCAGATTATGCAGCAACCGGTAGTAAAAGTCGGCATAATGAATGAGCCGGCTATAAAATTCAGATTTTCCGCTGATTATCGTTGTGGTGAAAAGTTAGTGAGCGGTGAGCAAAGTGCTGAGGTTTGTGACGGTAAGGTGAAATGGAATGGAGAGCTTTATCCTACGGTGGAGTTTACACCGTGCGATATGGCAAATTCTTACTTTGAACTTTACGATGTGACAATCGGTGTAAATTTCCATTGGGAAAGGAAAGAGAATCAGTCGTTCCGTGGCTCGTTGCGTCTGATAGTGGAAAATGGCAAGCTTACGGCGGTGAATATATTGCCAGTTGAGGAGTATTTGCTCAGTGTGATTTCTTCTGAAATGAGTGCGACTGCCTCATTGGAGCTGTTGAAGGCGCATGCGGTGATTTCGCGTAGCTGGCTTCTTTCCCAAATAGAAAAGAACAAGGAGCTTACGGCTTCTGATACCAAATATGAGCCTTCCACGGTTACTGATACCGAGATTGTGCGTTGGTACGACCGTGAGGACCACGTGAATTTCGATGTATGTGCCGATGACCATTGCCAGCGTTATCAGGGCATAACTCGTGAATCGACGCAAAAGGTGCGTGAGGCTATAGGCGCAACTTTCGGGCAAGTGCTTATGTATGGCGGAAAGTTGTGCGACGCACGTTTCTCTAAATCCTGTGGTGGCGTCTTTGAGCAATTCGAGAATTGCTGGGAGCCTAAGCATTACGATTATCTTGTGGCTCGTCGTGACAGTGCTTCGCCGATGGATTTCCCGGACCTTACGGTAGAGGAGAACGCAAGAAAATGGATACTTGAAGCGCCAGAAGCTTTCTGCAACACTACCGACAAGCAGATATTGTCGCAGGTGCTCAACAGCTATGATCAGGAAACGGTGGATTTCTATCGCTGGAAAGTGGAATACACGCAGCAGGAATTGTCGGAGCTTATAAAGAACCGCTCCGGCATCGACTATGGCGGTATCGTGGATTTGGTACCGGTTGCGCGTGGTACTTCCGGACGGCTTTACCGTTTGAAGATTGTCGGTACGAAGCGTACTATGATTATAGGAAAAGAGTTGGAGATACGTCGCACCTTGTCTCCGTCGCATCTCTATAGCTCCGCATTTGTAGTGGAGAAGGAGGGAAGTAGTGACGGCCTTCCGGAGAAATTCATAATAAAGGGTGCCGGTTGGGGGCATGGCGTAGGGCTTTGCCAGATCGGTGCTGCTGTCATGGGGGAGAAAGGCTATGATTATCGCCAGATTCTCCAGCATTATTTCATCAACTCCGAAATAACGGAATTATATTCAAAAGACTAAACAATGAGTAAAGTAACAACACGCAATCCGTGGGCATGGATTCCCACGTTATATTTTGCACAAGGCATACCGTTCATTTTCATCAATATGGTGACAATGGTGCTGTTCACCCAGCTTGGTATGTCGGAAACCGATGCCGCCCTTTACACGGGATGGCTTTATCTCCCTTGGGTAATCAAACCGTTCTGGGGCCCTATTGTCGATATTCTGAAGACAAAACGTTGGTGGACTGTGGTAATGCAAATCTGTGTGGCTGTAGGGCTTGCCGGCATAGCTTTCACGCTTCCATTGCCTAATAAGGAAGAAATAGCGGCAGGTATGCCTGTAAGCGCGTTTGCCGTGTGCTTGTTCTTCTATTTCATTACGGCATTCTGTTCGGCTACCCACGACATAGCTTCCGACGGTTTCTATATGCTCGCCCTTAACACTAATCAGCAGAGTATGTTCGTAGGCATTCGTTCTACGTTCTACCGTTGTGCCAATGTGTTCGGGCAGGGTGGTCTGGTGATGATTGCCGGCGCGTTGGAAGCTTATTTCGGTACGGCTGCAGCTTGGAAATGGACAGTGGCAAGTTGCGCTGCTTTCTTTGCTCTGGTTTCAATCTGGCATATATTCATTCTTCCTGTACCGGTTGCTGACAAGGCTGTGGGCGGCGAGAATGAGCAGCAGGGCATTAAAGGAATCCTCAAAGGTTTTGTCGGTTCTTTCGTCACCTTCTTTAAGAAGAAGCATGTGGTGTTGGCAATGCTCTTTATGTTGCTCTACCGTTTACCTGAGGCTCAGGTGGTGAAACTCTGCCAGCCTTTCCTTCTTGCGTCGCGCGAGGCCGGCGGCTTGGGAATGACTCAGATGGAAGTTGGTTTTGCATATGGCACGCTTGCCATAATCGGATTGACTGTCGGTGGTATCATCGGTGGTATCTGCGCTTCCCGTGGCGGATTGCGCAAATGGATTTGGCCTATGGCGCTTGCCACATCGCTTAACTGCGTGGCTTATATCATCCTTTCTACTTTGCAGCCTGATTACAGCACTGTTGCCGGTAAGGCTATTACATTCTCGGCGATTATTCTTGAGCAGTTTGCTTACGGATTCGGATTTACGGCGTTTATGCTGTTTATGATGTATTTTGCGGAAGGACCGTACAAGACATCTCATTATGCAATTTGCACGGCATTTATGGCATTGGGTATGATGCTTCCGGGTATGGCCGCGGGTTGGATTAAGGAAGTGATGTTGGGCAATTCTTACATTAACTTCTTCTTGTGGGTGCTTGGTTGTAACCTTGCCACATGGCTGGTAACCGCTCTTGTGCGCAGGCATATCGACCCTGCTTATGGTGCAAAACAGAATTAACGATAATGGCTATGAGAAAAACGATATTGGCATTGTTCCTTGGCGTGGCGGCGTTGGCTGCCACGGCAGGGGTTAAGCCGGGCGTGGAGGTGCTTCGCGACAACGGCTTCAAGCAACTTGCGGGAAAGAAAGTAGGATTGATTACTAATCCTACAGGTGTTGACAATGATTTGAAATCAACAATCGACATACTTCACGATGCTCCGAATGTGGAATTGGTAGCTTTGTTCGCTCCGGAACACGGTGTGCGTGGCGATGTCCATGCCGGTGATGAGTTTGAAAACACTGTCGATCCGGCTACAGGTGTGCAGGTGTATTCCATCTATGGGAAGACAAAGAAGCCGACTCCTGAGATGTTGAAAGGAATAGATGCATTGGTCTATGACATCCAGGATATTGGATGCCGTTCATTTACTTTTGTCAGCACTCTTGGTATGGCATTGGAGGCTTGTGCGGAAAACGATATTGAACTGGTTGTGCTCGACCGGCCTAATCCAATAGGAGGAAACCGTGTGGAAGGAAATCTTGTGGAAGACGGATTTTATTCGTTTGTCAGTCAGTTCCCGATACCGTATCTTTATGGTATGACTCCTGGCGAGACAGCCCGTTATCTTAACGGAGAAGGGCTTGTCGCTGGAGGAAAGAAGGCTAAGTTGACTGTCGTGCCGATGGAAGGTTGGACACGCGATATGACTTTTGATGAAACAGGAATGCCTTGGATACTTCCTTCTCCGCATATTCCGCAGCCGGTTACTTCGTATTATTATCCTGCTACCGGAATCCTCGGAGAACTGTATTTCGTATCTATAGGTGTAGGATATACTTTGCCTTTCCAGCTGATATGCGCCGATTGGATTGACGCTGAAAAATTCTCGGCTAATATGAATGCTTTGAATCTGCCGGGCGTAAAATGTCGTCCGATACATATCAAACCGTTCTATTCTACTGGAAAAGGCGAGAATTTGCAAGGAATACAGTTCTATATCGATGATATCCCGGAATCGAGCATCACTTTGCTGCAATTCTATGCGATGCAGGTGCTTGCAGAGATGTATCCTGACAAGCGGATTTTCGATGTGGCTACCGATAAGTCGCGTTTTGATATGTTCGACAAAGTGTGTGGTACGGACCAGATACGTTTGCGTTTCTCAAAGAATTATAAGGTGAGCGACATTATCGATTATTGGAACAAGGATGTCGAATCGTTCAAAGCTAAATCAAGTAAATACTATTTATATAAGTAAGTACAACTAATGATGGATAAAGTGTATCAATCCTACCTCGGGCGTATCAGGGAGTTTATCCCGGAGGAGAGGATATACACCGACGATTTACGTCGGTTGGCATGGGGAACTGATGCCGGATTCTACCGACTGATACCTAAGATTGTTGTCAGGTCAAAGTCGGAAGATGAGGTTTCGCGGCTTCTTGCCATTGCTGATGAATTGAATCTACCGGTTACTTTCCGTGCGGCTGGAACAAGTCTTTCAGGGCAGGCAATCAGTGATTCGATACTGATTGTGGCCGGAAAGAATTGGGAAAAATATGAAGTGTCGTCAGATGCTTCCACTATCAGGTTGCAGCCTGGTATTATCGGTGAGAGGGTCAACCAGATATTGCGTCCTTACGGGCGGATTTTCACTCCTGACCCTGCTTCGAAGAATTCGGCTATGGTGGGCGGTATAATTATGAACAATGCTTCCGGTATGAATTGTGGCACTCACGCCAACAGCGACCGTATGCTGCGTTCTGTGCGTATTGTCCTTGCCGATGGTACGGTCCTTGATACCGGCGATGAGGCGAGCAAGGCTGCGTTCCGGCGCACTCATCCTGACTTCATCCGCAAGATAGAGCAGCTGCGCGACAAGGTGAACGCCGATAGCCGGCTTGCCGACAAGATACGCTATAAATATTCCATCAAGAATGTGACAGGTCTGAATATCCTTCCATTCGTGTCGTTTACTGATCCGTTCGACATTATCACGCATTTGGTTGTAGGTTCTGAAGGCACGTTGGCTTTCCTTTCGGAAGCGGTGATGGCGACAGGGCACTTGTTCAAGCATTCTGCGAGCGCGATGCTCTATTTCTCCGATTTGCAGGAGGCATGCCGCGCTGTGGTGGAATTGAAGGTAGGGCCGGTGTTCAGCGCGGAGATGCTTGACAAGAAATCGCTCTCGTCGGTCAACGACGCTACGGGCGAGGGGCTTACCGCTTTGCTTGTCGAGACAAAAGCCGACACCAAGGAGCAATTGGAGGAGAATATCGAGGTTATTAAAAAGATATTGGAGGGATATAATCTATATACTCCCATCCATTTCACCGATGTGCCGGAAGAGTACTCCAAATATTGGGCTATCCGTTCCGGTATTTTCCCGTCGGTGGGCGGTACACGCAAATTAGGCACTACGGTGCTTATCGAGGATGTGGCTTTCCATATCGAGGATTTGCCTGAAGCCACACTCGATTTGCAACAGATGCTTGAGCGTCACGGATATGATGATGCCTGCATCTATGGGCACGCTTTGGAAGGCAATTATCATTTTGTCATATCCCAGTCGTTCGACACTCAGGAAGAAATTGACCGTTATAAGGA
>JADIMC010000087.1 GCA_017694955.1 Candidatus Limisoma faecipullorum | reverse complement strand
TCCTCCATAAGCAATATGCCATTGGCAATCACTCCCGGTCCACACAATATCGGGACAGCCAACGGAGTTATGGATATGTCGTCAGAATATTCCTTAATCTCTTCAGCAGCAACCTTCACACGCGGGAATTTCGCCTGCAATAAATCGTAACCGATTTTAAAAATAATGAAGCCTCCTACAATTCTAAAACCATTTGTCGATATTCCAAAGAATTTAAATAAGAATTGACCGGAAACAGTAAACACCACCAGGATAATAAATGCCACGACCGTCGCCTTCTTAGCGATTTTTGCCCTGGCTTTATCATCCAAACTCTGTGTCATCGTAAGAAACACCGGCATAATACTCAACGGATTTACCAATGTGAAAAACGAAGTGAAACACAGAAGAGCATATGTTACCACACTATTATCCATCTCAAAAAAATGGCAGAGTGAAAAAAATCACCCTACCATCTATATATCCACCACATCAAAGAGTGTGCTGAAACTCCGATAAACAGGATTTGAGCGTTCCAACTCCTTTGTAATCCTCCGGTCTTTCGACTTCCTTTCGGAATGAGGCCCGCCATTAGAGAAAGAATTTGTCTCGGCATTTCATAAAAATTTGATGAGTTTCCCAATCTGCTTTGATGTGGGGTTTCAATTCATTTCTCTACCGCAAATATAAGTAATATATTTGTAATATCAAATTTTTTGCATAAAAAAAGAGCCTCATAAACAGAGGCTCTTTGATATTTGACGTCATTTAGGCGTTTTTAACCTTATCAACGATTGCCTTGAAGGCTTCCGGATTGTTAACAGCTAAATCTGCCAAAACTTTCCTGTTGATTTGTATCCCAGCCTTATGGATTAATCCCATCAACTTAGAGTATGACAAATCCTCCAAGCGAGCAGCGGCATTAATACGCTGTATCCATAATGCGCGGAAATTACGTTTTTTATTCTTACGGTCACGGTATGCATATGTCAAACCTTTTTCCAATGTGTTCTTAGCAACAGTCCACACATTTTTACGGCAGCCATAATAGCCTCGCGTAAGTTTTAGAATCTTCTTCCTCTTAGCTCTTGATGCTACGTGATTTACTGATCTTGGCATTTTGTTTTGTTTTTTTGAGTACCAGCGGCAAATTGCGCTTTTTAGCTGAATACCCGGTTAATAAATTCAATTAAATCTCTGTAATTAAAAGTAAAATACGCACCTTATTATCTTAAAGCCAGCAAGCTGCGCACATTTTTGTTGTCAGCAGAAGAAAGCACTGTGAAATGACGGAGATTTCTTTTCTGCTTTTTGGTCTTCTTGGTCAGAATGTGGCTTTTATAAGCATGTTTTCTTTTAATTTTTCCTGATCCGGTAAGGGCGAACCTCTTTTTGGCACCGGAATTAGTCTTAACTTTTGGCATTTCTTTTCTTTTTTAATTACTATTTAATCTATACTGCTTATCTTATTTCTTTTTAGGGGTCAACACAATAATCATACGTTTACCCTCCAAAACAGGCATTTGCTCCACTTTTCCATATTCTTCCAAGTCGTTGGCGAAACGCAGCAACAAGACCTCGCCTTGCTCCTTGAACAAGATGGAACGTCCCTTAAAGAACACATAAGCTTTCACTTTTGCGCCTTCTTTCAGAAAGCCTATCGCATGCTTCAACTTAAAGTTATAGTCATGGTCATCGGTCTGCGGTCCGAAACGAATTTCTTTTACCACAACCTTCATTGACTTAGCTTTCTGCTCTTTCAAACGCTTCTTTTGCTGATACATAAACTTCTGATAGTCCAGAACTTTACATACCGGAGGATTGGCATTCGGCGATATTTCTATCAAATCCAATTCCTGATCTTCTGCAATCTGAAGCGCTTCCCTTAAGGAATACACCCCAGGCTCCACGTTATCACCAACAAGACGGACTTGTTCAGACCTTATATGCTCATTTATAGCATATGAATCTTTCTTGTTCTCTTTTTTTTGCGGGCTATTATTATTGTTTTGCCCTGGTCCAAGTGGTGTTTTAGCCATCAAAAATTTTAATAATTTGTCATTTCCTCTATTTCTCGAGAAAAATTCTCGGCAAAGGTAGTGATTTTAACAGAACCTTTATCACCTTCGCCTTGTTTTCTTACAGAAATTTCACTATTATTAACTTCTTTCTCTCCAACAACAAGCATATACGGAATGCGTTTCAACTCGTTGTCACGAATTTTCTTGCCAATTTTCTCATTACGGTTATCAACCGTCGCCCTGATTCCTTTTTCCGCAAGCTGCTTTCTTACAGATTCAGCGTATTCGTTGAATTTCTCGCTGATAGGCAATATCACAGCCTGCTCCGGAGCCAGCCACAACGGCAAATTACCGGCAGTATGCTCAAGAAGAACCGCTACGAAACGCTCCATTGAGCCAAACGGGGCACGATGAATCATAACAGGACGATGCTTTTGATTATCAGCTCCTGTATATTCAAGACCGAAACGCTCAGGCAAATTATAATCCACCTGAATTGTTCCTAACTGCCAACGACGTCCAATCGCATCCTTAACCATAAAGTCAAGTTTTGGTCCATAGAAAGCAGCCTCGCCATATTCTATGCGCGCCTTGAGACCCTTTTCTTCGCAAGCCTCTATAATAGCCTGTTCTGCCCTATCCCAATTTTCCTCCGAGCCAATATATTTTTCTCTGTTAACTTTGTCACGTAAAGAAATCTGAGCTTCAAAGTTATCGAATTTCATCGATTTAAACACAATGGATATAATATCCATTACACGAAGGAATTCGTCTTTCACCTGATCAGGACGACAGAATATATGCGCATCATCTTGAGTAAAGCTACGCACACGAGTCAAGCCATGCAGCTCCCCACTCTGTTCATAACGGCAAACTGTACCAAATTCAGCAATACGCAACGGCAATTCCTTATATGAATGAGGAGTGTTCTTGTATATCTCACAATGGTGAGGGCAGTTCATCGGCTTCAAAAAATATTCCTCACCTTCTTCAGGCGTATGTATTGGCTGGAACGAATCCTTGCCATATTTTGCATAGTGACCAGATGTCACATAAAGCATCTTATTACCTATCGGCGGGGTTATAACCTCCTGATAGTCATACCTACGCTGAATCTTTCTAAGGAATTCCTGCAAACGGAGACGGAGTTCCGTTCCTTTTGGCAACCACATCGGAAGACCTTTGCCAACAGTTTCGGAGAACATAAACAACTCCATTTCCTTACCGATTTTCCTATGGTCACGCTTCTTTGCTTCCTCAAGCATAACAAGATACTCATCAAGCATCTTCTTTTTCGGGAACGAGATTCCATATACACGCACCAACTGATTACGTTTCTCGTCACCACGCCAATATGCGCCAGCCAAAGAAAGCACCTTGACAGCCTTTATCGCTCCCGTATTCGGGATATGCGGACCACGGCACAAATCTGTGAACGCGCCTTGAGTATATGTAGTGATATGTCCATCCTCAAGCTCGCTTATAAGCTCGCATTTATATGTTTCATTCCTGTCACCAAACATCTTCAGCGCGTCTGCCTTTGAAATATCCGCACGCACCACTTGTTCTTTTTTGGCAACAAGTTCCATCATTTTGGCTTCAATTTTCGGGAATTCAGCACTTGTAATGACATTATTCCCCGGGTCTATATCATAATAGAATCCGTTTTCGATAGCCGGACCAATACCGAATTTAACACCAGGATACAATTCCTGAAGTGCTTCAGCAAGCAAATGCGCAGATGTATGCCAAAAAGCATGCTTGCCTTCAGGGTCATCCCATTTGAAAAGCTTCAATTCTGCGTCCTCTACAATTGGACGCGTCAAATCCCATTCTTCACCATTCACAGTAGCAGCCAACACTTCTTGTGCCAATCTCTGACTGATACTTTCTGCAATTTGAAGAGGCGTTGTCCCCTCAACGAACTGCTTAATACTTCCATCTGGAAACTTAATATTCATAATTCTATTAATTTAATCATTGCATAAATACAACGAACGCATGATTCGAGTACAAAAGTATATAATAATCACAAGTTAATAAACTTTTTTTAATTTTTTTCATCTGCGAATCATCTCCGCATCCTCTTAAGCACGTAATATGAGGACAAGATTCCCAATTCACCAGCCTTGCTCAAATCTGCCACACCTTTGTCCATATTGCCAAGCTGAAGATACATTATACCCCTGTTATAATATGCCTCCCCAAAATCAGGCTTTATATCTATCGCCTCTGTGAAACAAGATATTGCAGAAGTATAATCGTGTCGTTTTATATACAGATTTCCTTTATTGAAATATGCATATACCAAATTAGGCGACAATTCAACCACCTTATCAAGATCCTCAATAATCAAATCCATATCACGCCGTGCCATCGCAGCATCAATGTCGGTAAAAGCAGTATTCTTTTCCTGCATATCAGCTCCTGCGACTGTATTTTCAGCCACATCCAATTGACAATATCTCGCCATAGCCCTTGCAAAATATGCCAAAGTGAAATGAGGGCTTAACTTTATAGCTTGTGACAAATCCTCTATAGAAGCCTCGTAATTCTTTACCAAGAAATAGCTTATAGCCCGTCCAAAGAAATCCACCGGACGCTTCTCGGTTGAAGACAGCATACTTGAATAATGCTTTATTAAGCTGAATTGTGTCTGAATCTGCTCCTCAGTCAATTTCGATTCTATATTTGTCATATATAATTTGTCCCTCAGATAATGGCTATTATTCAACGCATCAAGCTCCTTCTGATAATATGCGTTAGTGCGCAATTCAGATAACTTATCATAATAAGACAAGAAATATTCCTTTTCAGGACTGACCGGTGCGTTGTAATTTTGAACTTTTCCACGGTATTTATTATCATATTCCGGTTTTACTACCTTTTCACTTTCAACCGCAACCATACTCTTGAATTTATTAATCACAGAATTTGGGGAATTATCATCCTCCTTATCTTCTTTTTCAGATTCCCCGTATTTATTGTCAGCCATATCACGACTCAACTCTCGCGATTTATAATAATCCCGTTCCCCACCAGCCATATCTCCAGCCAAACGCTTGCTTTCACTACGGTCGAAATACAACATCGCAACATTAGGATATTTTTCTATCACCCGATCCAAATCCTCTATCGCCTGTTTATGATGTCCTATCTTCTTATACAGCATAGCCCTATTATATATTGCCATATAATTATCAGGGTCCTGGTCTATCACAAATGTGAAATCCTCTATCGCTTTATTATTATCTTCCACTTCCATCCGCAGCAATCCCCTGTTAAGATGAGCAGCCATATTCATCGGCTCTAGGCTTATGGCATAATCAAAATCAGCCATCGCTCCGAAATAATCATCCAGATTATATTTCAAAAAAGCCCTGTTTACAAAAAAATCCGCTTGTTTTGGTTGCAATTTTATTGCAGCATCCATATCAAGGAGCGCCTTCTGATAATTCTCTTTATTTTTTATCATAATGCCGGCTCTCATCACAAATGCATCTGAATTATTGGCATTCAGCTCAATACATTTTGAGATGTTGTCGAGAGCACTTAGCGTATCCTCTCTTGCGAGTTGCAATTCTGCCAAGCCCAAATAAGCATTATCATATTTAGGATAATATGAAAGCAACGTCTTGAAGGTTGCAGCAGAACCATCATAGTCCTTTACATTTTGCTGTGCGATGGCCTTATTCAACAAAAATGTCTTATTTTCCGGAAGATACTCCAATCCAGCATCATAGTCCTCAATAGCCCCCTTGTCATTATGAAGTATTTGACGGGATATACCCCTTACCTGATACGCATCAACTATAAACGGATTCCTCTCTATTGCCAACGTACAATCATCCTCCGCTCCTTTATAGTCCTCAAGATAGAATTTAGCAACAGCCCTGAAAAAATAAGGATCAGCCAAATAAGGCTTAACAGCTATCACTTGATTAAAATATTGTATTGAAAGGATATAGTCTTCAAAATAAAGAGCATTCTTACCGATAGTCATAACCTGGTCAGTGTTGATTTGCGCCCTCATTATAGAAGGGCATAAAAACACTTGAAAAAAGGTCACAATCATTAGACAAAACCGTAATCTGAACAATCGCATTTAGTTTTTGTTTTTTAACAGTGCAAATGTAATGCAAATTACACTATAAACTGTCCACTCTTTTACATTTTAAGAGTTTTTTGTAACATAATGCTTTTTCAGTTCACATCAAATTCCTTCTTTAAAAACCTGGCAGTTACA
Organism: Candidatus Limisoma faecipullorum; assembly: GCA_017694955.1. GTDB lineage: Bacteria > Bacteroidota > Bacteroidia > Bacteroidales > Muribaculaceae > Limisoma > Limisoma faecipullorum. The sequence continues at coordinate 18,006 of JADIMC010000087.1, read as the reverse complement.
GATTCAAGCGACAACGCCACATCTTCCGGTGCACCTTCCGCTATGATTCTTCCGCCATTCTTTCCTCCTTCCGGCCCCATATCTATGATATAGTCAGCACATTTTATCACATCAAGATTATGCTCTATCACCAAAACTGTATTACCGCGTTCTACCAATTTGTTCAAAACTCCCAGCAACACTTTAATATCTTCAAAGTGCAATCCGGTGGTAGGTTCATCAAGTATGAACAGTGTGTTTCCGGTATCTTTCTTTGCCAATTCCGTAGCCAATTTCACACGTTGGTTTTCACCTCCCGACAAAGTGCTCGACGGTTGCCCTAATTTTATATATCCCAACCCGACATCCTGCAACACCTTTATCTTATTCAAAATAGCAGGAAAACTTTCAAAAAACTCAACAGCCTGATTTATAGTCATATCAAGCACATCTGCAATCGACTTCCCTTTAAATCTGACCTCCAACGTCTCACGATTGTAGCGTTTACCATTGCAAACTTCACAAGGCACAAGGACATCTGGTAAAAAATTCATCTCAATAGATTTATATCCATTCCCTTTGCAGGCTTCACATCTTCCGCCAACGACATTAAAGGAGAACCGTCCTGGCTTGTATCCACGAATTTTAGATTCAGGCAACTCGACAAACAAATTGCGTATATCCGAGAACACCCCTGTATATGTTGCCGGATTCGACCGTGGTGAACGTCCAATCGGAGCTTGATCAACAGTCACTACCTTATCTATATTTTCCAATCCTTCTATAGAATCATAATGCAACGGCTCTTTTAGTGAATTATAGAATTTCCGACTCAATATCGGCTGTAATGTTTCATTTATCAGTGTAGATTTACCACTGCCAGATACCCCTGTCACACATACAAAAGTCCCCAATGGCAATTTCAAATCCACGCCTTTCAGATTATTACCTGTACAGTTTTTCACTACAAGGTATTTTCCATTCCCGGTCCTTCTCGCTTTTGGCATCTCTATAATCCGTTTACCATTGACATACTCTGCTGTTATCGTGTCACTTCCCAATAATTCTTCAGGAGTGCCGGCAAACACCACATTTCCTCCCTTTTTTCCTGCTTTTGGACCTATGTCAACAATATAATCAGCCGCAAGCATCATTTCTTTGTCATGCTCTACAACTATCACAGAATTTCCCAAATCACGCAATTCCTTTAGAGAGCCAATAAGCCGCTCGTTATCCCTTTGATGCAGACCTATACTCGGCTCATCCAAAATATATAATACATTCACCAATTGTGAACCAATCTGCGTGGCAAGCCGTATCCGCTGGCTTTCACCACCTGAAAGCGAAGAAGAGCTTCTGTTTAAAGAAAGATAATCAAGACCTACTTCCACCATAAAATTCAGCCTTGAGCTTATTTCTTTCAAAATTTCCTTTGAGATGGCAACCTGCTGTTCTGACAAATGCTTATCCAAACCATTAATCCATTCTGTCAAATCAGATATTTCCATCATCGACAAGTCATAGATGTTCTTACCATTTATAAAAAAATGCAATGCCTCCTTATTCAAGCGCGCTCCATGGCATTCAGGACACACCACTTCCGTATAGAATTGTCCAGCCCATTTCTGTGCTTTAGCAGAGGTGTCATCGTTCAACTGCATTTCAATATATTTGATCACACCCTCATATCTTGTAAAATAATCATATGAGGTATATGTCCCTGATGTCTGTAAACGTTCATCTGTTCCATTGAAAATTTCATCCATCACATCATCCGGCAAATCTTTCACAGGAGTTTTCAACGAATATCCAGCATTTTCACATATTACAGAAATCTGATTGAAAATGAAAGAATTCTTATAACTTCCAAGAGGCAAAATCGCACCATTATATATCGACTTGCTTGTGTCAGGGATGATTTTCTCCATATCGATTTGATTCACAAATCCAAGACCTCGACATTTATGGCAAGCACCTTGAGGAGAGTTGAAAGAGAAATTATGTGGTGCCGGTTCTCTATAAGAAAGACCAGTCGCAGGGTCCATCAATGATTTACTATAATATCCGACCTCATCGTCATCGACATTGTATATCATCACAATGCCTTTGCCTTGCTTCATCGCCACACCAACAGTATCCTTGAGCCTCTGCCTGTCTTTTTCATCGACCTTAAGCTTGTCAACTACCAGCTCAATACTATGGTTCTTATAACGGTCAAGCTTCATACCCAGAACAATCTCCTTTATTTCGCCATCTACCCTTACATTCAGATACCCTTTTTTTCTCAACTGCTCAAAAAGCTCCTTATAGTGCCCCTTTCTGTTATTCACCAATGGGGAAAGAACCATAGTCTTCTTTCCAGAATATTTATCAAGAATAAGATTGACAATTTGCTCTTCTGTGTATTTAACCATTTTCATACCGCTTGCGTATGAAACAGCTTCGCCAATCCTCGCAAACAAAAGCCGCAAAAAATCATAGACCTCCGTAATAGTACCTATCGTACTACGCGGATTCTTATTGACCGTCTTCTGTTCTATAGAAATCACCGGACTTAATCCCTTGATTTCATCCACATCCGGACGCTCAAGACTTCCAAGCATATTGCGTGCATACGATGAAAAAGTCTCTATGTAGCGCCTCTGTCCCTCTGCAAAAATAGTGTCAAACGCCAAGGAAGATTTGCCACTCCCGCTCAATCCCGTGATGACCGTCAATTTATTGTGCGGAATGTCAACGTCTATATTTTTCAGATTGTGCACCCGGGAGCCACGCACCGATATGCAATCCTGTTCTTGCGAGTCTTCTTTCAAATTTATTTTATTATCCAATTTCTGTTGTAAATTTGTTTTGTCTGTGTACTTCGATACAAATCCTTCTTCACCGGAATTCTTACCGTATATGCCTTTTTCGATTTATTGGGAAGCTTTATATTTCTAATCCAAGGATTCATTTTCCTAAGTTGAGCATATGAAATACCTTCATTCTGAGCCCAATCAGCCCAATTTTCGACAGGATAATCCACTTTCTTCTCTTTATAATCGACAGGATAGTACAATTGTTCCGGCTTTATATAAAATCCATATTTCTCAGGATCTTCCATAATAGTCTTTATTGCAAGCATTCTGAAGATATACCTTGAAGTCTCCTGATTCAAATATAAATCAAAAGCTGTTTCTACTCCTTGCTTTTTCAATTCCGTCCCTATGCGCCCCATACCTGCATTATAAGAAGAAGCCACAGTCATCCAGCATCCGTATTTCCTATATCCTTGCTTAAGATATTTACACGCCGCAACCGTTGCCTTTTCACAATTATAGCGTTCATCCACGTAATCATTTACTTCCAGACCAAATTGCCTTGCCGTTGCCGGCATAAATTGCCAAATTCCAGAGGCACGTGCCGAAGATACCGCCCTATTGTCAAAACAACTTTCAATAGCAGCTAAATAAAAAAAATCTTCAGGGATCCCCTGCTCCTTCAGAATTGAGACTATTTCCTGATAATACCTGTTTGCCCTTTTAATTGTCAACATCGTATTGGTATGGCTATAAATAAGGGATATCATCTCCCTGTCCATCCGTTCATACATATCTATACGGTCAAATGAAATATCCGTATCAGCGAATCGCATTGTTTCAGGAAACTCAGGACTATACGCAGGAGTCTGGACATTATCAGAACCTTTATACAAAGATTGAGAGACAACGGGCATCGACATTAATACCACAATCGCCAGCATTATTAAATTTCTCATCATTTCGAACTTTTTAAAATATTAATATCCCCTTTCAATTTATACTCTTTACCATCGGCACCCAATGCTTCTATTACATAATAATAAACACCCGGTTTTACAAACTTACCTTTATATTTGCCATCCCATCCCATTGCCGGGTCGGTAAACGAACACATCTGATTCCCGTAACGGTCGAATATCCAACAAGAAAACGAAACGATTGACTTGTACGACACTTTCCATTCATCATTGACGCCCTCAGTTGCATTCGGAGAGAATGCATTCGGGCAATCCAGAGCAGATTCTCCCACTGAAACCTGGAACACTTCACTTTCGGTCACACACGTACCATCTGCATTACTTCCGACAAACTTCACATAAAACGTTCCATTTTCCTGAAAGATATGAGTTATGTCATCCTCATTAAGGCGCAAATCCACATCTGTAAATTCAGCATCTCTGGCAATCATCCATTCCTTATGAGCCACCGCATCGGTACAATATGATTGGAATTCAATTTCAACAGGAGCAGACCCACCAAGCTCCGATGATTCATCTTTTTGCTCATTATCATTTTCACGAATCGTTTGAGTTGCCGTAGCTTGTATCTCTATGGATATTGTTTCATACGTTCCGGAAACCAAACTTCTCTCCTCATTCCATTCTTTCAAAAAACGGTCTCCGCTTATAACAAACTCAGTATTGCATAATGGAGCCGTGAGCACCACACGCTCACTGATGTTCTCATAGCTAAGCTCAACCTCTTTCTGATTATATAAAAGATTTTCCTCGTCCCATTCGAGAGTGTTATATGATATCATTATTTGGCGGTCAAGTTCTTGAGGCACTCCATTTATTGTATAGAACATAATAGGTTCACATTGTGCGTCAACTTCCAATGTGGCGACCCCACAATCCTGCATATCCGGAAATGAAATGGCATTGATTGAAAATTGATACCGGCTATAATCAACCAACCAAAAACAATATTGACGATTATTCTCATTTATAATATATCCACAATTCCCTTCCGGATTTTGTAACGTATATTTCATTCCATCAAATGTCACGCCCGTAACCGGCACTGCATATCCACCACCCGATTCATCAAAACGCGACCACTCGACATTCGCGCCATCACTTTGAGGCATATATGACATTTCCACTCCCGACAAATCGTGCAACACATATATCTTTTCCAATCCGGTTGACGCTTCCGGCTCGATTGAAACCACCTCATACGCATTGTGTCCAAACGACAACTCAACCGCATTAGACAACCCAACAGAGCAAATCTGAAAGGCAATAACTAAATATATTACTTTATAAACTTCTCGCATAATAATATTTTGAAAGGAAATAACAAGCAAAGATAATAAAAAAGTTCTCTACCGATTTAGGGTTACTGCATAATTTGCAAAATAAAATATTATACGTAATTTCGCCCATCTAAATTAACAAAACATATATGAATAACGACACATCCAGATACGCTGAAAACATCATATTGATTGATGCCTCATTTTTAGAATTCATAACTTCTGATTTTAAAAAGAATTTCGAACATATTCTTAATCGGAAACTCGAAACAATTGACATATCAACCTTACTGACATATATTTCCCTCGACGGCGGATTTACAGCTGGCAAACACCAAATAAACGCACTCTTCATTTACGATGCGAATTCGCCAATTTTATCAGTATGCGCTCCATCATCCTTAAGTGATGAATTAAACAATATGGCATTCCATAGCCCAGTCGGAGAAATAATCATGCAATCATATTCAAACGAAGACATTGCAGTAATAGAAGATATGTTTTTAGACTCCCTGAAATTAGCTATTGATTCCGACAATGTAAAAAGAATGTTAGTAGTCGGATTCTACGAAAGATACGGCGACAAGATTAAAGAAGTGCTCAAAGACTCTAACGGGAAAAACATCACAGTTTTCAATGTATATCCCGTATCTGAAAAAACACCCTACAGAACAGAATGCATAGCCTATCCCATAATGAAGGCATTAGGCATAACAAGTGATGAGCTTGAAACGAAATAATAACATTTCATCACACAAAAATCATAATAATGCCGGCACAAAATACTTCACCAGCAAATATCCGCCAACAACAAGCCAGACATACAACATCAACGCAAGCACAAACGGCTTTGCTCCTGCTTTCTTAAATTTATCTATGCTCGTATCAGTGCCAAGTGCAGTCATAGCCATAGTCAACATAAACGTATCAATATACTCTATCGCTCCATTCAATGGAATATCCTTCACCGAATCGACAGCAAAGAGATATTGCAATAGAGAATTAACACATATCACACCAATAAAACCAAATGCAAACCAAGGCACAGTAATCTTACCCTTTGAACCGTATTTACCACCACGGCTTGACAAAGCCAATCCCATGACCACTAATACCGGCGCAAGCATCATCACACGTATCATTTTTGTAATGGTAGCTGTACCTGCAATACCAAGAGTATCCGTAGGATCCATCGCATTGCCTGCTCCAGCCACGTGTGCCACCTCGTGCAAAGTGCTCCCGGTATATATAGCCACCTCCATATTACTTAAGCCATCAAGCATTCCTATCCTATACATTATCGGATATAAAAACATTGAAATTGTACCAAAAATGACCACTGTTGATACTGCAATTGCCGTCTTATGGCTTTCACACTTCACAACCGGTTCAGCCCCCAACACTGCAGCAGCCCCACAAATGGCACTGCCAGTAGCAGTCATCAATGAAGTGTCCTTGTCCATTTTAAGCACACGTCCGAACCAGATTCCTAAAAATATGGTTCCAACAACAATGACAGAATCTATAACGATAGCCGGAAGTCCAACCTCAACAACCTGAGTCAAAGTCAGGCGAAAGCCGTACAAAACAATACCAGCACGGAGAATCTGCTTCGTGCAGAACTTTATGCCAGGCACCCATGTCTCCGGAAGCTTATTTCTTAAACTATTGGCATAAAGCATACCCAGAATTATGCCGACTATAAGCGGGCTAAACGACAACTTCTTAACAAATGGAATTTCAGCAATATAAAATGCCGCAAAGGAAAACAATGCTATAAGCAAAATACCATGCAAAGTGTTTCCACGAGTACCCTTCTCAAACATATAATTTATTTTAATCAGGCCGCAAAGGTACAACAATATGCACTCATTACCAACAAATGCATCCACTATCTATTAAAATATGAATACAAGTATAAAAAAACAAAAAATCACATGCACTCTTAATTTCTTAACAAGAGAAAAACTTATCTTTGCAGACAATTAAAGGTACAATGTACCCACTTATTTATTGTTGTTTTTAATTAAAATTTAATAAGCATGAAAGCTAAACCAGATTTAAGCTTTTGGAAATTATGGAATCTTAGCTTCGGTTTTTTTGGTGTGCAAATAGCATACGCTTTGCAAAGCGCTAATATCAGTCGCATATTTTCCACTCTCGGAGCTGACCCGCACGATTTAAGTTATTTTTGGATTCTCCCTCCATTAATGGGAATAATCGTTCAACCAATTGTAGGAATTGCAAGCGACAAAACATGGTGTCGTTTTGGCAGACGCATACCTTATCTATTCATAGGCGCTTTAGTTGCAATTTTAGTAATGTGCCTGCTGCCTAATGCCGGAAGTTTCGGGATGAGTATCGGCGCAGCTATGATTTTCGGATTAATTGCATTAATGTTTCTCGATACCTCTATTAATATGGCAATGCAACCATTTAAAATGCTTGTCGGAGATATGGTCAACGAAAAACAAAAAGGTCTTGCTTACTCTATTCAAAGTTTCCTGTGTAATGCCGGGAGTTTAGTAGGATATGTATTCCCGTTTGTGCTCGCATGGATTGGCATAAGAAACACAGCACCGGAAGGAGTAATTCCTGATTCTGTCATATTCTCGTTCTACATAGGAGCTGCAATACTGATTTTGTGCGCAATCTATACAACCGCAAAAGTCAAAGAATGGCCACCAAAAGAATATGCGGAATATCACGGTATAACAATCGAAGAAAACAAGGAAAAGACAAATGTATTTAAACTGCTCGTCAAAGCACCGTCCGCATTTTGGACTGTAGGATTAGTACAATTCTTCTGCTGGTCGGCATTTATGTTTATGTGGACATATACTAATGGCTCAATCGCTTTGAACGTGTTCGACACACCAGTGATTGAAAATATGGGCAAGGTTGTTCTTGATACAAAATCAACACAATATCAAGAGGCAGCCAACTGGGTTGGTGTCGTTTTTGCCGTCCAAGCAATAGGTTCTGTCCTATGGGCAATGGCAATACCATTCTTCAAGAACCGCAAACTTGCCTATATCGTAAGCCTTGTATTAGGCGGCATCGGCTTCATTTCCATTTATTTTGTCCACGACCCTTACACACTATTCGCATCCTTCCTATTGATTGGCTGTGCATGGGCGGCAATGCTCGCGCTCCCGTTCACCATACTTACAAATGCCTTGTCCGGCGGTCATATGGGTACATATCTCGGACTATTTAACGGGACAATCTGCGTACCACAAATAGTAGCGGCTGCTTTAGGCGGAACAATTCTGTCACTATTCACCCCACACGGAAGCGTGGCACCAGAAGTGGATATGCTTGTGCTGGCTGGTATTCTTCTCTTGGCTGGAGCTGTTTCGGTACTGATTATCAAAGAAAAGAAATAATTATAATCAAAAGCCGGTTTGTCAAAGCGAGTCTTGACAACCGGCTTTTTCAACATTAGGATTTTCAAAAAAATAATTATACCTTTGCGACCTGATTTTGTGTTATTATTTGAGATAATATATGTCTGATAATATAATAAAACCCGACATCCTATTTGAAACAAGTTGGGAGGTTTGTAATAAAGTAGGCGGAATCTATACTGTCCTTTCCACAAAAGCGAAAGTGCTTGGCAAACAATTAGGAGACAATCTGATATTCATAGGTCCTGACGTGTGGTCTGAAGATAATCCATCTCCTTTTTTCAAAGAATCAGATTCTATTTTAAAAGAATGGGTAAAAAACCCAAGACTTCCATATAATATCAAAATACGAGCAGGACGATGGGACATTCCAGGCAATCCAATCGCCATTCTTGTTAAATTCGACACTCTATATTCAATAAAGAACAACATCTATACCGAAATGTGGGAACACTTCAAAGTGGATTCCCTGCATGCATACGGTGATTATGACGAAGGTTGCGCTTTCGGAGTAGCTTCAGCAATGGTTATCGACAGTTGTGCTGCATATTTAGCAAAACGCAACAATAAGATTGTAGCACATTTTGACGAATGGACTACCGGAATGGGACTGCTTTATCTAAAGTTGCATTCACCCAAAATCGCGACTGTGTTCACGACCCATGCCACCAGCATAGGCAGAAGCATATGCGGGAATAACAAACCGCTTTATGATTACTTTAAAGGCTACAACGGCGACCAAATGGCTGCAGAACTCAATATGCAGTCAAAACATTCATTAGAAAAAGCTGCCGCACATAATGCAGATTGCTTTACCACGGTAAGTGAAATTACTGCAAGAGAATGCGAGCAACTATTGGAAAGGCGACCGGATATTGTCACACCAAACGGTTTCGAACTAGCATTTGTGCCAAAAGCCAAGAATTTTGACATTGCACGAAAAAATGCACGGATAGCGCTTCTTAACGTGGCGTCAACATTAACTGGGAAGAAATTCTCTGACGACACATTCATGTTTCTCACATCCGGACGCAATGAATTTCGCAACAAAGGTCTGGATATGTATTTGGATGCAGTAAACCATCTACGCAACAGTAATCCAGGAAAAATAGAAAAAGAAAGCATAGCATTCATATTAGTACCGGCATGGTCAGCCGGACCTCGTAAAGATTTACAGACCGCATTAGAAAGCAATAAAAAGACTGTACAGCCACTTGAAGACCCGATTATAACCCATACTTTGCATAACTACTCCCAAGACACCATATACAACAGGATACAATATCTTGGCATGCATAATGCAAGCTACGATAAGGTAAACATCATATATGTCCCATGCTATCTAAACGGGACCGACGGCATATTCAACAAAACATATTATGAATTGCTTATCGGTATGGACACAGCTGTATTTGCATCCTATTATGAGCCATGGGGATATACCCCACACGAAGGGATAGCATTCGGAGTGCCGACAATCACGACCAATTTGTCAGGATTCGGCCAATGGGTACTTGAGACACTCGGCAACGATATTGAAACGACTGGAGTAAAAGTGGTAAAACGGACTGATTCCAATTACTATAGCGCGGTTATGGATATTTCCGCCATTATTTATGAGTTGATGCAACTTAAGCCTTCAAAACTAAAACAAATCAGCAAAGCGGCAATAAGCACATCAAAAAAAGCGGATTGGAATGAATTTATAAATTATTACGACAAAGCATACACAATTGCCATAAACAAATTAAAACAATAGGATAACAACTGGCTAACGCCATTTTAATAAAAAAAATTATGAAAATACAAGTAAGTAGCACTAATGCTCCGGTATGGAGGGATCTTACAATTCATACCGAATTGCCTGCTAAATTGAAATGTCTCGACGAATTGTCGCACAACGTTTGGTGGTCGTGGAACAGCGAAGCAAAAACTCTATTCCATGACCTTGATCCTGAATTGTGGCGGTCAACTGGAGAAAATCCTGTATTATTGCTGCAAAAACTAAGCTTCGAGCGTTGCAAGGAACTCATCAATGATGATTCCATGGTAAACAGAATAAAATATGTTTACAAGACGTTTAAAGATTATATGAAGAAACCGTTACGCAAAGATTTGCCATCCATTTCATACTTCAGTATGGAATATGGGCTTTGCAATGCCTTGAAAATATATTCCGGAGGTCTCGGAATCCTTGCCGGAGACTATATAAAAGAAGCATCCGACTCATGCGTCAACATGACAGCCGTAGGATTTCTTTATCGTTACGGTTATTTCAACCAGTCTCTTTCAATGGACGGTCAGCAAATTGCAGAATATGTTCCACAGAATTTCAACCAAATCCCAGTAGAGCCTGTGCTTGACTCAAACGGACAACCTATGGTTCTTGCCGTACCATATCCTGGAAGAAATATCTATTGCAATGTATGGCAAGTGAATGTTGGAAGAATTAAGCTCTATTTGCTTGATACAGACAACAGTCTCAACTCGGAATACGACAAGCCGATTACCCATCAGCTTTACGGTGGCGATTGGGAAAACCGTATCAAACAAGAATATCTTCTCGGCATCGGTGGTATCATTATGCTCCGCGCATTAGGCATCAACACAGAACTGTACCACTGCAACGAAGGACATGCAGCCCTGCTCAACCTCCAACGCCTTGTGGAATATGTACAAAACGAGCATCTTAGCTTTGAGGTCGCTTTGGAAATGGTAAAAGCATCAAGCCTCTATACGGTACATACTCCTGTTCCGGCAGGTCACGACTATTTCGAAGAAAGTCTGTTTGGTAAATATATGGGTGAATTCCCAGCCAAATTAGGAATTTCATGGTCTGACTTGATGAATATGGGACGTGAAAACCCCGACACAAACGAAAGATTCTCCATGAGTGTATTTGCACTTAATACTTGTCAAGAATCTAACGGCGTAAGCTGGTTGCATGGAGAGGTTTCCAAGAAGATGTTCCAAGGTGTATGGAAAGGCTATGCTCCAGAAGAGTCCCATGTATCATACGTTACAAATGGCGTACATATGCCGACATGGGCAGCTTCTGAATGGAAGGAATTCTATGAAAAGACATTCGGTCTTGAATATATGGACCACCAGTCTGATTTGAAAACATGGTCTCCAATACTCAAAGCTAAAGAAGAGGACATATGGAACATACGTATGGCGCTAAAACTGAAATTCATCAACTATGTAAAACGCACGTTTAAAGAGACATGGTTGAAGAATCAGGGTGACCCTTCAAAAATAATGTCAATCATTGACAGCATCAATCCTAATGCCTTGATTATTGGATTTGCACGTCGTTTTGCCACATACAAACGTGCACATCTGCTGTTTACAGACCTTGACCGTCTTGCAAAAATCGTGAACAATGAAAAATTCCCTGTGCAATTTGTATTCGCAGGAAAAGCGCATCCGGCAGACGGTGCAGGACAAGGCTTGATCAAGCGCATCATCGAAATTTCACGAATGCCGCAGTTCCTCGGTAAAATCATATTCCTTGAGAACTACGATATGACATTGGCAAAGCGTCTCGTTTCTGGCGTTGATGTATGGCTGAACACACCTACTCGCCCACTTGAAGCTTCAGGAACATCTGGAGAAAAAGCAGAGATGAACGGTGTGCTTAACTTCTCCGTCCTCGACGGATGGTGGTATGAAGGTTACCGTGAAGGTGCCGGCTGGGCTTTAACCGACAAGCAAACATTTACCGACAACGGACAGCAGGACAAACTCGATGCCGCAACCATTTATTCAATGCTTGAGAATGAGATAATTCCTTTATATTTTGCAAAAAATTCCAAGGGATATTCTCCTGAATGGATTCAGTACATAAAGAATTCAATAGCATACATTGCTCCTCAGTTCACTATGCAGAGGATGATTAATGATTACCTCGACAGATTCTATATCAAAGAAAGCAAATATGCTAAAGAATTGAAAAAGAACGATTATGCAAAAGCAAAAGAGCTTGTGGCGTGGAAAGAAAACGTAATAGCTCATTGGGATGGCATAAAAGTACTTGAAACCAACATTCCAAATGAACTGATCAACAGTTCCACTTTCGGAAAAGAATATACAATCACGACAAAAATTGACACCAACGGTCTGGCAGACAGCATTGGAGTAGAGTTGGTTATCTATTCAATCGAGAAAGGCGAACAAAAATACCATTCACGTATTGAATTCAAAGAATTCGCTCGTGAAGGCAACATTGTGACATACCAATTAAAGGATTTCATCACTTCTTCTGGTCTGTTCCATTATGGATTCCGTATTTTCCCGAAGAATGATGACCTTGCTCATCGCCAGAGCTTTGCTTATGTGAAATGGTTCTAAGCAAAATAACCCATGTTAAACAAAAATGGACGCTTAAAATTAAGCGTCCATTTTTGTTTAACGACAAATCCGCAAGTCAACGTTTTTCATATCGACCAGATACAACATTCCAATCAACAATATCCCACATATGGTGAAGATATTCTGCACGACGATTCTGGTAATCCAGATAATAAGCGTGTTCCCATACATCAAAACAAAGTAAAGGTGTAAGCCCTTCAACTGTAAGCGGTGTTTCGGCATTCTTTCCTTGCGTTATCAATAGTTTACCACTGTCATCAGCAGAAAGCCAGACCCATCCGGAGCCGAATAAAGAGACTCCTGCCGCTTCAAATTTTTCTTTGAACGCTTCGAAAGAACCAAATTGACTGCTTATAGCTTCTGCCAACTCCCCAAATGGTTCTGATGAAGCATTAGGAGACAATGCAAAGAAATAAAACAAATGATTCCACGCTTGCGCAGCATTATTAAACACCGCACCATCTGACTTACGGACAATTTCCTCCAACGGCATATCAGCATACTCCGTCCCATCAATAAGCTTATTCAGATTATCAATATATGCACGTTCGTGTTTTCCATAATGAAAATCAAGAGTCCGCTCGCTTAATACTTGTGCTAATGCATCCTGTGCATATGGCAGCACTGGTAATTCGTGTTTCATACTTATATATTTATATACAGATAAAACACTCCACTCTTGCATATTGTTCAATATGCAAAATCAGACAGCCGCTTTCCGATACAATATTATACCGATTATCAAATATATAAAATTAGGAATCCACATAGCAACCACCGGCGACGTATATCCCGATATAGCGAATGTAGAAGTGACTGTCATAAATAATATATAAGAGAAGCTAAGCACAAGCCCTACTCCGATATTAATTCCCATTCCACCTTTCACCTTTCTTGAAGAAAGTGACATACCGATTAATGTCAAAATAAAAGCAGCAGCAGTCATTGCATACCGGCGAGCATATTCAATCTCAAAACTTTTAATATTAGCCACACCCCGCGCTTTTTGCCTGTCGATATATTCCTTAAGCTCTTTTGTCGTCATTTTTTCATGGTCATTTTCCGCAATGAGGAAATCCCGCGGTTCTATCGGAATTATAGTATCAAGACGCGACCCAGTAGTTATTTCCTCCCTCATTCCATTAAAGTCACGAATCATATAATTCTTCACAGTCCAACGATAAAGAGTATCATAGACAGCCGTAGAAGCAATCATCCTTGATTTGAGAACCTTTCCATCAAATTTATCCAACGAAAAATTATAAGCGGATTTAAGCCGATTGTCGAAACGTGACATATACGCGATTTCCCCAGGAGCGACCTGCAATTGTATATTGACACCATAATCCACTCCCTTGTCTTTTATATACTTGTTTTGATATTCTATCCTTTTCACATTCGCAGGAGGAATAACAAACGAATCAAGCGTGAAAGTAAATGCCGCGATAACCGCAGCGGAAACCATATATGGCACTAAAAGCCGTTTAAAACTGACACCACTTGACAAAATGGCTATAATCTCGGAATTGTCAGCCATCTTTGATGTGAAAAATATCACTGCAATAAATGTGAATAACGGACTGAATTGATTTGCCATGTAAGGCAAATAATTCACATAATAGTCAAAAATGGTAGCTTTCAGCGGTGCTCTCAGAAACTGATCCATTTTTTCATTGATATCAAACATAACGATAATTGCCAATATCAGCAATATGGCAAAAATGTAAGTACCAAGAAACTTCTTAATAATATATTTGTCGAGTGTTTTTATTTTCATTTCCGCAAAATCATAACCGTTGCATCACCCTGACTACCATTTCATCCTTCCATTGCTTGAAATCACCACCAATTATATGACGGCGCGCTTCTCCGACAAGCCAAAGATAGAAAGCCAAATTATGAATGGAAGCAATCTGCATCGCCAAAATTTCCTGACTTATAAATAAATGACGCAAATATGCCCGCGAATAAAGACGGTCAACTTCAGCGGCACCATCTGATTCAATCGGACTAAAATCATCCGCCCACTTCTTGTTCCGCATATTCATTATACCATTTTTGGTGAACAGCATACCGTTTCTCCCGTTCCTTGTAGGCATAACGCAATCCATCATATCCACACCGCGTTCTATTGCTTCAAGAATATTAGCCGGAGTCCCGACCCCCATCAAATAACGAGGCTTGTTTTCAGGTAATATTTCATTCACCACCTCTATCATTTCATACATTTTTTCAGTGGGTTCACCTACAGCAAGTCCACCAATTGCATTACCATCAGCCCCAAGATCCGACACAAATTTAGCTGATTCCATACGCAAATCTTTATACACACAACCCTGCACTATCGGGAAAAACGTCTGATCATATCCATATTTGCTTTCAGTAGATTTGAACCTGTCCCAACCACGCTGTAACCACCGTAATGTCAGGGCAAGTGACTTTTTGGCATATTGATAATCAGAGTCTCCCGGAGGGCATTCGTCAAGAGCCATCATAATATCAGACCCTATAGAGCGCTGTATGTCAACAACATTTTCCGGAGTAAACAGATGCTTCGAACCGTCTATGTGCGAGCGAAAGTACGCACCCTCTTCCTTTAATTTGCGATTTGCCGCCAAAGAAAAGACCTGAAAACCACCACTGTCAGTAAGTATCGGTTTTTTCCATCCATTGAATTTATGCAAACCGCCTGCTTTTTCAAGTATATCAATTCCGGGACGCAAATAAAGATGATAAGTATTGCCAAGTATGATTTGCGCCTTTATCTCATTTTCCAATTCCCTCATATGCACAGCTTTCACTGAGCCGACAGTACCGACAGGCATAAATATGGGTGTCTCAATCACACCATGGTCTGTCGTAATGAGCCCGGCACGGGCATTGGAGCTGCTATCTTTCGCCTCTAATCTAAAGTCCATATACTATTATTTCAGCATACAAAGATACAGCAAGTATTCATTTCTACCAAAATGGCATAGTTATTGCATAAATATTGACAGAAGCGTTGCAAAAACACAAAAGATTGTTGAACGAATTAATTACTTAAATACTATGAATTTCGATAACTTTACAATTAAATCCCAAGAAGCGATACAACAAGCAGTAAACATTGTCCGCCAACACAACGGACAATCAATTGAGCCTGTTCATCTGCTCAAAGCCGTCATCGACAAAGGAGAGTCGGTTGTAAAATTTATTTTCCAAAAACTTGGGGCAAACGAGACTCTAATCAACTCCCAGGTAGAAAAAGAAATTGAGACACAACCTAAAGTCACTGGCGGAGAACAATATTTATCACGTGAGTCGAACGAGATACTTCAGAAAGCAATTGAGCAATCACAAAAACTCGGTGACGAATATGTGACAATAGAAAGTTTATTCATGGCTATTTTTCTTGTTAAAAGCCAAGCATCTACCATATTGAAAGATGCCGGCATAACGGAAAAAGAGCTTGAAGCAGCCATTCTTGAGTTAAGGAAAGGCAACAAAGCGACAAATCAAAGCGCAGAAGACTCATACAACGCACTAAGCAAATATGCCATCAATCTTAACGAGCGTGCCCGAAGCGGCAAGCTTGACCCTGTCATCGGACGAGATGATGAAATTCGCCGAGTGCTTCAGATATTGAGCCGCCGTACCAAAAACAATCCTATCCTGGTAGGAGAGCCCGGTGTCGGAAAAACAGCGATAGCCGAAGGATTGGCACAAAGGATTGTGCGTGGAGATGTGCCTGAGAACCTGAAATCAAAACAAATTTTCTCGCTTGATATGGGCGCTCTGGTAGCCGGAGCAAAATACAAAGGCGAGTTCGAAGAGCGGTTGAAGGCTATTGTCAATGAAGTGACAAAAAGCAATGGTGAAATAATTCTGTTCATAGACGAGATACATACTCTTGTCGGAGCTGGCAAGGGTGAAGGGGCAATGGATGCCGCCAACATTCTAAAACCGGCATTGGCTCGTGGTGATTTGCGAAGCATCGGTGCCACGACACTTGATGAATATCAGAAATATTTCGAGAAAGACAAGGCTCTCGAACGCCGTTTCCAAGTTGTCATGGTCAACGAGCCTGACGAAATGAGCAGTATTGCCATTCTCCGTGGATTAAAAGAACGTTACGAGAACCATCACAAAGTTCGTATAATGGACGAAGCCATCATAGCTGCCGTACAGCTCTCGGAACGTTACATAACAGACCGTTTTCTTCCTGACAAAGCCATTGACCTGATTGACGAAGCCGCTTCCAAGTTAAGGATAGAAATCGATTCCGTACCACAAGCTTTAGACGAAATCATACGTAAGATTTCCCAACTGGAAATTGAACGCGAAGCAATAAAGCGTGAAGAGGGCGAATCCGATAAAGTCAAAGTTATTGAAAAGGATTTGTCGGAGCTTCGTGAAGAAGAAAAGAACTATATGGCAAAATGGAAAGCCGAAAAAGAGCTTATCAACAAAATTCAACAAAACAAAGTTGATATTGAACAGCTT
Source organism: Candidatus Limisoma faecipullorum (assembly GCA_017694955.1). Lineage (GTDB taxonomy): Bacteria > Bacteroidota > Bacteroidia > Bacteroidales > Muribaculaceae > Limisoma > Limisoma faecipullorum. The sequence goes on along the minus strand of JADIMC010000087.1, from coordinate 700 downwards.
AAATTTGAGGCAGACCGTGCCGAACGTGACGGCGACTATGCCAAAGTGGCAGAAATCCGCTATTCAAGAATAAAAGGTAAAGAAGATGAAAATGCACAGTTACAAAACAAGCTAAAAGCAATGCAAGGCGACAAATCCCTGATAAAGGAGGAAGTTGATGCAGAAGACATAGCCGATGTGGTTTCCCGGTGGACAGGAATACCAGTGTCGAAAATGGTAAAAAGCGAGAAAGAGAAACTGTTGCACCTCGAAGAGGAATTGCATAAGCGTGTAGTCGGACAGGATGAAGCCATCAGTGCAATTGCAGATGCCGTGCGACGCAGCCGTGCAGGGCTCAACGACCCACGCCGCCCTATCGGCTCGTTCATATTCTTAGGAACGACCGGTGTCGGAAAGACGGAATTGGCAAAAGCATTGGCCGACTATCTGTTCAACGACGAGAATATGATGACCCGTATAGATATGAGCGAGTATCAGGAAAAATTCTCGGTGTCAAGACTCATCGGTCCTCCTCCAGGATACGTAGGCTATGAGGAAGGCGGCCAGCTCACCGAAGCAGTACGCAGGAAACCGTATTCTGTAGTGCTGTTCGATGAGATAGAGAAAGCTCATCCTGATGTGTTCAACATATTGCTGCAAGTCCTTGATGATGGTAGGCTCACCGACAACAAAGGACGTACTGTCAATTTTAAGAACACCA
>JADIMC010000086.1 GCA_017694955.1 Candidatus Limisoma faecipullorum | reverse complement strand
ATCCTGGACATATTGTTATAAGCTATGCAAATACAACGGTAGATGTGAAAGCATTAACCGACATAATTGTAACTTCTTCCAACGCATGCAGCATTATTGAAAGTTTGCCAAAAGAACAGCCTATAATATTCGGGCCTGACAGAAATCTTGGCAATTATATAAATAAGATTACAGGCAGGAATATGAAGTTGTGGAATGGAGCTTGTTTCGTACATGAGAATTTCAGCATAGAGAAACTTGTTGAATTAAAGAGAAAGCATCCTGAGGCTGAAGTGCTTGCTCATCCTGAGTGTAAGAGTGAAATACTTGATTTGGCTGATAAAATAGGCTCAACAAAAGCCTTGCTTGATTATTCTATAAAATCAGACTGCAATGCATTCATAGTTGTGACAGAACCAGGAATATTGTTTGAAATGAAAAGGTCATGTCCCCATAAGAAATTCATAGCTGCAATTTCTAATAATGGATGCAATGAATGTTCGTATATGAGGTTGAATACTTTAAAAAAAGTATATGAATGTCTTAAATATGAGTCTCCTGAAATAAAAATAAGCAAAGAATTATGTGAAAAGGCTGTAAAACCTATAAATAGAATGCTTGATATATCAAAAGAACTTGGTCTTATAAAATAAAAAAATAAAACTATGGAATATAATCATAAAGAAATAGAAAAACGTTGGCAAAAATATTGGAAAGAAAATAATACATATAAGACGGAAATAAATGAATCCAAGCCTAAATTTTATGTGCTTGATATGTTCCCTTATCCGTCAGGAGCCGGTTTGCACGTAGGACATCCGCTTGGTTATATAGCATCCGATATATATTCACGTTATAAGCGTCTTCAAGGTTTTAATGTATTACATCCTATGGGTTACGATGCTTATGGTCTTCCTGCAGAGCAATATGCCATACAAACAGGTCAGCATCCGGAAATAACAACCGTCAATAATATTAACAGATATAGGGAACAGCTTAATAAAATAGGTTTTTGTTATGATTGGAGCCGTGAAATAAAAACTTGTGATCCTGAATATTATAAATGGACTCAATGGGCATTCATTAAAATGTTCAAGAGTTATTATGATTATGATAAAAATAAGGCGATGCCTATAGATTCACTTGTGGAAAGATTTGCTGCTTCAGGTACTGAAGGCATTAATGCCGCTTGCAGTGAGGAAATGAATTTTGCGGCAAACGAATGGAATACAATGGATGAAAAGGCAAAGCAATCTGTATTAATGAATTACAGGATAGCTTATCTTGGAAATACTATGGTGAACTGGTGTCCTAAATTAGGCACTGTACTTGCTAATGATGAAGTAAGCGAAGGTGTATCCATACGTGGAGGATATCCGGTGGAACAAAAAATGATGCGACAATGGTGTCTGCGTGTTTCAGCTTACGCACAGAGACTTCTTGATGGTTTGGACACTATCGACTGGACTGATTCTTTGAAAGAAACACAAAGAAACTGGATAGGGCGTTCAGAAGGTGCTGAAATGAATTTTAAGGTGGTAGGCAAGGATCTTAATCTTGAAATATTCACAACCCGTGCAGATACTATATTTGGTGTTACATTTATGGTACTTGCACCTGAAAGTGAATATGTTGAAAAGTTGGTTACTCCTGAACAAAAAGAAGCTGTTGATAAATATTTGGAAGAAATAAAGCATAAGACAGAACGTGAACGATTGATAGAAAAACAAGTTTCTGGAGTTTTTTCAGGTTCATATGCCATAAATCCCCTTACAGGTAAAGAAATTCCTGTATGGATAAGCGATTACGTACTTGCAGGTTATGGTACAGGAGCCATTATGGCTGTACCTGCACACGACAGTCGCGACTACGCTTTTGCCCGTCACTTCAATTTACCTATAATACCATTGATTGAAGGTTGCGACGTGTCGGAAGAGAGTTTCGACGCAAAAGAGGGAAAGATGATAAATTCCAAAGGCGAGGAATTGGATCTTAACGGAATGGAAGTGAAAGATGCAATTGCTGCGACTAAGAAATTCATAAAAGAAAAAGGTATTGGAAAAGTAAAGGTCAACTATCGTTTGCGTGACGCTATTTTCAGCCGTCAGAGATATTGGGGAGAACCGTTCCCTGTATATTATAAAGAAGGTATTCCTTATACTTTGGAAGAGGATGAATTGCCATTGCTTCTTCCTGAGGTTGATAAATTTTTACCTACAGAAACAGGCGAACCTCCGCTTGGAAGAGCTAAGAATTGGAAAACGGCAGAAGGCTATCCGTATGAATTATGTACTATGCCGGGATTTGCAGGTTCGTCTGCATATTATTTACGTTATATGGATCCGCACAACGATGATGCTTTAGTATCAAAAGAAGCTGACGAATACTGGCGTAATGTGGATTTGTACATAGGTGGCACGGAACATGCTACCGGACATTTGATATATAGTCGTTTTTGGAATAAATTCCTTTATGATTCAGGTGTGGTTTGTGAAGAAGAGCCATTTAAGAAACTTATCAATCAAGGAATGATTCAAGGGCGTTCTAACTTTGTGTATAGGATTAAGGACACTAATACTTTTGTTTCTTATAATCTGAGAAAAAATTACGATACGACAGAAATACATGTTGATGTAAATATCGTAATCAATGATGTTCTCGACATAGATAAATTCCGTAACTGGCGTCCTGAATTCAAGGATGCGGAATTCATATTGGAAGACGGAAAATACATATGCGGATGGGCTATAGAAAAAATGTCGAAATCGATGTTCAATGTAGTTAATCCAGACGATATAGTAGAAACATATGGAGCTGATACATTAAGGCTTTATGAAATGTTTCTTGGTCCGTTGGAGCAAAGTAAGCCATGGGATACGAATGGTATCGACGGAGTGAATCGTTTTATAAAGAAATTGTGGAATTTATTCTATGCAAAAGGTGGAGATTTGAATGTTAGCGACGATAAACCTTCGGCAGAAGCATTGAAATCTTTACATAAGCTGATAAAGAAAGTAACGTGGGACATCGAGCATTTCTCTTATAACACTTCAATAAGTGCGTTCATGATTTGTGTGAATGAGCTTACGGCACTGAAATGCAATTCAAGAGAAATATTAAGTGATTTGGTTGTATTGATAGCACCGTTTGCCCCTCATATAGCTGAAGAATTGTGGCACGCTTTAGGAAATGAAACAACCGCCTGTGATGCAAAGTGGCCTGTTTATAATGAAGCTTATCTTGTAGAATCCACGGTTACATATGCTGTTTCTTTTAATGGCAAGACGCGTTTCAGTATGCAGGTGCCTAATGGGACTGCCAAAGAAGAAGTCGAGAAATTGGCATTGAACAATCCTAATTCTGAAAAATGGATTGAAGGCAAAACGCCAAAGAAGGTTATTGTAGTACCTAATAAAATTGTTAACATAGTTATTTAATGTAATAAAAAGTTTATAGCATCGTTTTTATTTAAATAAAATATATAGTATGAAGAATATTGTATTTGCAACCAACAATAGTCATAAGTTGCAAGAAATACGGAGTATTGTAGGCGGTAGATACAATATTCTCAGTCTTTCTGACATTGATTGTCACGATGAAATTCCTGAAACAGCCGACACACTTGAAGGTAATGCCATATTGAAAGCCCGTTGGGTAAGTGAAAAGTATGGTTATGACTGTTTTGCCGATGATACAGGGCTGGAAGTATATATTCTTGGTAATCGTCCAGGCGTATATTCCGCACGCTATGCAGGAGAACCTTGTGATTCTGAAAAAAACATCGACAAGTTGCTTTCAGAATTAGATGGACTAAATGACAGGCGTGCACGTTTCCGTACAGTCATAGCACTTATTTCTAACAATGAGTTGAAAGAATTCGAAGGCAAAATAGAGGGTGCCATAATAAAAGAACGTAGAGGAAATGGCGGTTTCGGATACGATAAGGTATTTGTTCCTGAAGGTTATGACCGTACTTTTGCAGAAATGGAAAGTTTTGAAAAAAATTCCATAAGCCACAGGGCAAAAGCCACGCAATTGCTTATTGATTATTTAAATAAAGAATTATGATAAGAAGATTATTAATATCAATAGCTGTAATAATAAGTTCGTTCAGTGCTTTTTCCCAATTGCAAGTAGGCGATTGGAAATTGTATTCTGTGTTTTCGGGATTGCACATTCAGAACATAATTGACACAGGCGATATTGTATATTACTTGTCTGACGGGTATTTGTTTTCTTATGATAAGGAAAATGACGAAACTACATATTATAATAAAAGAAATGATATGTCGGATGTAAACATAGACGACATATATTATAATTATGACAAGAATTATCTTTTCATAGCATATGTCAATTCAAATATTGATTTACTGTATGATGATGGCAATGTTGTGAATATGCCAGACTTGAAAAACACTGTTTTGACAGGAGATAAATCTATAAACAGCGTGGATTTTCAAGACGATGAGATATATGTCGCTACTGATTTCGGTTATATGGTTTTGGATGATGAAAAACATATAATAAAGGAATCTTTTAAATATGGGAAGGTTTTCAATTCGATGATTGCCACGGATAAATACATATATGCGGTGTTTGATTCAAATATATGGGTATCGCCTAAAGATGGAAATCATTTCTATATATCATCTTTTGAAAAGACTAACCGTAATTTCAATACAAAATTGGTGAAGTTGAGCGACACTAAGATGGTTTGCGGTTCTGGGTGGTGCTACTTGATGACTATCGGCAACGATAAAAACATAACCGACATACCGTTTTCTTCTATCAGAGGGGCGGAAGTAAGTCTTGTTTCAAAAAGTAAGGAAGGGTTCATTGCTTCTTTTTCAGACAGATACATAGCCATTGATAACGAAGGTAACAAGTTGAAGGAAGTGATGTTGCCGGAGGAAGTCATATCGGATGGGTTGATTTCTTCGATGGAGACTGACGGATCGGTGTGGGGTATTGATAACAATGGCGTGAAGCAATTCCGTATGGAAGATAATGGAGGCGTTACATATATGCATGAAAACTATTGTCCGAATGCTTCTTCGGTAAGCTATCCGTTCTATTTGGAATATAAGAATGGCAGATTATATGTAATGAATTCAGGTACGAATATTTGGTTGACAGAGCAGCATAATGAATTTGAATTGTCATCTATGGAAAATGGAGTATGGAAAAATCTTGCTCCAAATGAAGTCGCAGGTCTTATAAATGGCAATTCAAGAGGGAGATTGGAAAGTCCTTATGGTTTGGCTGCTGATCCTGACGATCAGGAAGCTGTTTGGTTTGGCACATGGTGGGAAGGTGCTTTTTGCGTGAAAAATAATGAGCAGATACAGAAATTTGATACTTCGAATTCTCCAATGACATTGAATTACACATGTCAGATTTCTGATATAGGTTTTGACAGTAAGAAAAATATATGGATGTCGCATATGTCACTTGATTCGGATGAGCCTAATCTAATTGTTTTGCCGGCAGAAAAGCGGTTTGAATCAGTAAATGTATCTGATTGGGTTTCATTTAGATTTGAAGGTGTTAGTAATGTGAAACAGACTTTATTTTCTTTGACAAGAAATGATATTATTATTCTGGCAAATAATAATTATAAGACAAGCCTTGTAGCTTTGGATTGTAGGGGTACTTTGGAAAATAAAGCGGATGACCGTCAAGTTGTAATAAGCAATTTTATGGATCAGGACGGAAGGACATTTGATATAGGTTATATATTTAGTATCGTGGAAGATGAAAATGGAAGAATATGGATTGCAACGGATAGCGGTGTGGGTTATATAAATGATGCAGAGGATTTATTTTCTAATAATTTCTATGTGAATCGTGTGAAAGTTCCACGTAATGATGGTACCAATCTTGCTGATTATTTGCTTGATGGTATGTATGTAACATCCATAGCCATTGATGGGGCAGGAAGAAAATGGTTCGGAACAACTAATTCGGGCCTTTATCTTGTAAGTGCCGACGGTACTGAAATATTGGAGCATTTTACGGCAGAAAACAGTTATTTGCCTTCTGATTTCATATTGTCGATAGAATGTAATACTGATAACAATTCTGTTTATATAGGCACCGACAAGGGGCTTGTGGAATATAGCAGTGATGCTATAATTGCCGAACAGAATTTCGACAACGTATATGCTTATCCTAATCCTGTGCGTCCTGATTATTCCGGCTATATCACTATCCGGGGATTAATGGAAAATTCATTGGTAAAGATTGCGGATGCTGCAGGTAATGTGGTCTATTCAACCAAGTCGAATGGCGGTATGGTAGTTTGGGACGGATGCAATACTAATGGAAAGAGAGTCGATACAGGTGTTTATTTTGTATTTGCTTCACAATCAGAAAATGATTCGTCACAAGGTTGTGTGACGAAAATACTTGTGGTTAGATGATGTTTTCAGGTTTTAATAAATACTTTGGAATGTTTCTGATTAATATGTTTTATGATGGAAAATAATAGAAGTTTTAAGGATAGAATAAATGCGGTGAAAAAGACGCGGTGGATACGTTTTGCCTTTGTTTCGCTCATTTTTTTCCTTTGGGTGGTATGGTTGGGCAATTATTGGGTATTGCTTGTCTATCCGTTATTGTTTGATATTTATATAACGCTTTATATACCGTGGAATTGGTGGAAAAAATCAAAAAGCAAGGCAGTACGCACCACGATGAGTTGGGTGGACTCAATAGTGTATGCTCTTGTTCTTGTGTATTTCATATTTGCTTTTGTCGGACAGAATTACAAGATACCCTCTTCTTCGCTTGAAAAGACATTGCTTGTTGGGGATTATCTTTGGGTAAACAAGGTATGCTATGGTCCGCGTGTACCTCAGACTCCGTTGCATTTTCCGCTTTGTCAGAATACATTCCCTATAATTAATACTAAAAGTTATTTCGACAAGCCGCAGCTTGAATATCATCGTCTGGAAGGATTACGCGACATAGAGCGCAATGATATTGTAGTATTCAATTTCCCTGCCGGTGACACGATTGCTTTCAATGTGCAGAATCCTGATTATTATACTATTTGTTACAAGATTGGCGAAAGCATAATGAAACAAGGGGTGGGTGTTCCTGGCATGGAAGAAGGAAGTTACGAGTATTCGCAGCAATGCTTGTCGTTGGGGCGTAGTTATGTGAAAGGAAATCCTCAGGAATTCGGAGACATTATTTACCGTCCTGTTGACCGCAGGGAAAATTATGTGAAACGTGCCATAGGTTTACCGGGTGATTATTTGAAAATCATAGACAATATAATTTATATGAATGGCAAACCGCTTGAAGAACCGGAAAACGTGCAATATAATTATTTCATACAGACAGACAGTACCCAGATACCTGATGAAGTATGGGAAGAAGCCGGTATCAGCATAGCCGACCGTGGGGTTGTCCAAGGTGTAGATAACAGTTTTGTGTATGCAGTACCGTTGACATATGAGGCTGTGAAATTTTTCAAATCCTTGAAATATGTTGTAAGTGTTGACAGAATTCCGGCTGAGGAGCAATTGCCTGTATATCCTGTATTCAAGGATTATGGATGGACAAGGGCTGATTATGCGGATAATTTGGACAAGGGCATATTTATTCCTAAAAAAGGTGTTACTTTGAAGTTGACGGCTTATAATTTACCCATTTATGAGCGTGTGATTAAGAATTATGAAGGCAACGATTTGCATATGGAAAATGGCAGGATTTTCATTAATGGCAAAGAGACCGACAGATACACGTTCAAGATGGATTATTATTGGATGATGGGCGACAACCGCGATTGTTCAGCCGATTCCCGTTATTGGGGATTTGTTCCTGAAGACCATATTGTCGGCACTCCTATGTTTGTAATAATGTCGATTGATGCTGACAAGGGTTTCTTCAAAGGATTCCGTTGGAACAGGGTGCTAAAGGATGCAAATCCTGATAAATGATGCAGGATATAAAAGCTATATTCAGTTCAAGATATGCTGGCAGTGTGGATTACTACGCTGCCATGCTTCGTTTTGGAAGTGTTGGAATATGCGCCTATGAGCATTATAATAAGAAGGATAAGCATCTGAACCGTATGGAAATTGTCGGCACGAATGGCATTCAGTTGCTTTCTGTTCCGCTTTCAAAGCCTAATTCTTCTATGCGTGTGGCGGAAATTATGTTGTCGGAACACGGTAATTGGCGGCATATTCATTGGGGCGCTTTATTTTCGGCATATGGGAGGACTCCTTTTTTCGACTATTTTGCCGATGATTTGAAGCATATATATGAAGACAGCGGCATCGATACGATGTTGGCGCTTAATATGGCATTGCATAACGCTATAATCGATTTTCTCGCTTTGCCAATAGAAACTGTTGTGTTGGATGAAAAAGTTGAACACGACGGCTCGAAATGTGCTGATATGCGTGATTCAAAAATGGATTTTACTCCGCTGTCTGATTACCGTTATTATCAGATATGGCAGGACAGGTATGGCTTTCAAGAAGGGATGAGCATACTTGACCTTCTTTTCAATGAAGGTCGTGAAGCGATATTTATTCTAAATAAAATGTTGGGATGAAAACAGGTGGAATAATTAATAATTATTATGCGTTCATTTTTATATTGACGCTGTTCTACGGTGCTGTTTTTTGTTTTTCAGGTTTCGTGGGCACACCATTCGGCTCTTTTAAGGATTTGATAGTGCTGGTATTGCAATGGGGCGTGGTCCTGTTTGCGACATATGGGTTGCTAATGGTCATATCTGTTTGTAAATATGTGTTTTCTGTAGTATTTCCGCTTTTGACGACATTATGCACCATATTGGCATATTTCAGTTATACTGCAAATGTTCAATTAACTCCAATGCTGATAGATTTGACTTTTGTCAATGATGCCCGTACGTGGATGGGGGTGATTGATTTCTGGCTTGTAGCCGTGACGGTCCTATCCTTTGTTCTGTCTGTAATTGTTGCCTCATACAGATTTAGACATATTAAATCAGGGTTTTATGAAAGCATATTGAATCTGATAATCGGAATACTTATAATATTGATTACCAATATCTGGGTTTCAAAGTTTGTCAATCCTGTAGCGGAAAGGCTTCCATATAATATATTCCATAGTTTTTTAAGATATTATAATGACAAAAAGGTGGCTTTGGAAGAGAGGAATACGTTTACGGTCATGCCTCATACAGATGTTGATTCCTTGAATGTTGTTCTGGTTATAGGGGAATCGTTGCGCTCGGATCATTTACAAATGAATGGTTACCATCGGGAAACAACACCGTTGCTTATGCAGGATAGTTGCATATCGTTGCCTAACGTATATACCGAACCTTGTTATACGCATTTAAGTGTTCCTCATATGCTGACAAGGGCAGACAGCGTGAATACGGGAAGGGCTTTTACGGAACAGTCGTTTGTTACAATCTTCAAGCAGGCAGGTTATAGGACGGCTTGGATATCCAATCAGGATCAAGCGGATACATATGTGTATTTTATGAATGAGTGCGACACTTTAATCTATGCAAATAGCGGAAAATCGCTTTATATAATAGATAAATGGCTTGATTCGGATATATTGCCTGCCTATAAGAAACTTTTAGGAGAAAAAGCAGACAAGAAGTTGATACTGATGCATACCATTGGCTCACATTGGTATTACACTACTCATTTTTATGAAGAGACATCGAAGTTTAAACCGAACATCAAGAGTAAGATTGTATCTTCTAATACAAAAGAAGAAATGATTAATTCGTATGATAACACGATAGTAGAAACCGATAGGTTCATACATCAGATTATCGATGGATTGAGAGGCAGTGATGCTGTTCTTATCTATCTTTCAGACCATGGGGAATCGTTGGGGGAGGACGGGTATTTTCTTCATGGGACAGACCGCTCGGAATTGCATTATCCGGCTTGTTTCGTATGGTTTTCGGATGGTTATAAAAAGAAATATCCGGCAAAAGTGGATGCGTTGAAGAGAAATGCCAGAAGGCGTTTGCGTACTGATTTTCTGTTTCACAGCATAATAGGAGCCGCATCCATAGAGTCTGTGTATAAGGAAGAGTCGCTTGATATATTTAAATGAAAGAAGCTATGGGAGAACGCATAAAATGGATTGATTATGGAAAGGCTATAGCCATTTTCCTCGTTGTATTAGGGCATTCGGGATTGTATCAGCCGTTGCATATCGCACGTTATATGTTCGGTATGCCGTTTTTCTTTTTTGTGTCAGGATATTTGTTTTCGTTTGAAAAATATCCGTCATACGAATCTTTTTTGATGCGGAGGGTAAAGTCAATCATTGTTCCGTATCTGTTTTTTAATTTTGTTACTTATTTCTTTTGGTTGCTTGTGGCGCGCAATTATGGCGACGATGCGGTTGCTGGAGTGGTGCCGTGGTATGTGCCTTTGAAAGGGATTTTTCTGGGCTATCCGGAATATCTGCTCAACGATGTGCCGCTTTGGTTTTTCGTATGCCTGTTTGTTGTGGAAAATCTTTTTTATGCGTATGGAAAATTGATTGGTAAAAAATGGTTTGTCATTTGGATTTTAGTATCCGGGTGGATTATGGCAGAAGTGGTGCCACAACTTCCTTATTGCATTAATGCTGCATTCGTGGGACTCATTTTTTATTATTTCGGTTATGTCCTAAAAATGAATGCAGGTATGAGAAGCGTTCTTACCGGATGGATTCCCGTTTTCTTATGCATAGCGGTTTATGCGGTTATCATGCCCTTGAATGGCCGTATAGCGATGCATGACAACAACTATGGGGCTGATATGTCCTTGTTCTTGGTAGAGCAGTGCGCTTGTTTTGTTGTGATGTACAATTTTTGTCTGTTCTTGCAGAAAGTCTTGAAGCACGACGGTGTGCTTTGTTATGTGGGGCGCAACACATTGGTCATATGCGTGATGCATATGATACTGTTTACTTTGATGAAAGGGGTGATGGTATATGTGTTGGATATACCGCTGTCGGTGCTTGACGGCCACATAGTCAGCAATATTGTGTTTGCCGCACTCGCCGTGATTTGTTGTGTCCCGGTAATATACGTGATTAATAACTATTTGCCGTTTGTTATTGGTAAGCCTCGCAAAAAGGATTAAAAATATGTGCCCCAGTTGGCGCGGTCGAGATTGCGGTAGCTGAGCGCTTCCTGCAGATGATAGTCGCGCACTTCCGGGCAGCCGTCGAGATCGGCTATCGTGCGTGCCACTTTCAGTATCCTGTCATATGCGCGTGCCGACATGTTGAGGCGGGCCATGGCTTCACGCAGTTTTTCCAGTCCTTTTGTGTCGGGGTGGGCGTATTCGCGTATTTGCCGTGAGGTCATTTGTGCGTTGCAATGCACGTTGGCAACGCCCTTGAAGCGTTGTGTCTGTATTTCCCTGGCTTTTATCACGCGTTCTCGTATCGTGGCGCTGCTTTCTGCTGGAGTGTCGGACGAAATCTCATCGAAAGCCACTGGTGCCACTTCTATTTGTATGTCGATTCTGTCAAGAAGGGGACCTGATATCTTGTTCAGATATTTCTGCACTGCTCCAGGAGGACAGATGCATTTTTTCGTGGGATGGTTGTAGTAGCCGCACGGGCATGGGTTCATCGATGCAACGAGCATGAACCCTGCCGGATAGTCAACTGTGTATTTTGCGCGCGATATGGTTATGTGGCGGTCTTCGAGCGGTTGGCGCATCACTTCGAGCACCTGCCGGCTGAATTCCGGGAATTCGTCAAGAAACAGTATCCCGTTGTGGGCAAGGCTGATTTCTCCAGGCATCGGATTGGCTCCGCCGCCTACCAGCGCCACTGGCGATATGGTGTGGTGCGGTGAGCGGAACGGACGTTGTGTCATAAGCATTGAGCCGCGTTCAAGCTTGCCTGCAACGGAATGTATCTTTGTCGTTTCCAAAGCTTCTTGTAAGGTCAGAGGCGGCATTATCGACGGCAGCCGTTTGGCCATCATCGATTTTCCCGAGCCGGGAGAGCCTACGAGCAGTATGTTGTGTCCTCCGGCACACGCTACTTCAAATGCGCGTTTCACATTTTCCTGTCCTTTCACTTCGGAAAAATCGTAGTCGAAATGATTGATTTGCCGGTGGAACATCTCACGGGTATCTATCTCCGTAGGTCGAAGGTCGTGTGTGTTGTTGAAGAATCCGGTCACTTCTAAAATGTTGTCAACGCCATACACTTTCAGGTTGTTGACTATGGCTGCTTCCATCACGTTGGCCTTCGGCACTATTATTCCTTCCAATCCGTCTTCCCGGGCTTTTATAGCCATCGGCAGGACCCCTTTTATCGGCAGGACCGACCCGTCGAGCGACAGCTCGCCCATTATCATATACCGGTCGATTCTGTCGCTTGTGATTTTTTCATCGGCTGCAAGTATTCCTATGGCAAGCGGCAGGTCGTACGACGAGCCTTCTTTCTTAATGTCGGCAGGCGACATATTTACCACAATCTGTCTTCTTGGAAAATCCATACCGCTGTATTTCACGGCGGAAAGTATGCGCTGATAGCTCTCTTTGACGGCTGTGTCGGGAAGTCCGACTATCGTGAATCCGAATCCTTTGTCAACCGATACCTCTATCATTACCGGTATGGCGTCTATGCCGTGGACTGCCGCTCCATTGATTTTTACAAGCATGGTTTTCAGCGTTTAGGGTTTTTGATTACGGATATGGCTTCTTCGGCTGACTGGCCGCGGTAGAGTTGTTTGCCTGTGGAGTCTGCGACTATTATGAAATTGCTCCCTTTCACGTTGAGGCGTTCTATCGACTTGTCAACTGTGCCCGCAAAGGCGCGGTAATGCTTCCAGTTTGTCGAGTCGTTTTTCAGGGTTGTTCTCCATCCGGCTGTGTCGCAGTTGAGATAGATGTCGGAAACCGTTATTTCCGTTTTTCTTTCTTTTGCGAACGATTTGATTTTTTCGATGTATTCGCTGCGCTGCTTGTCTTTGCCGTCATACCAGAAATATAGTATGTTGTACGGTTTTTTCAAAGACACTATGGTCAGCGAGTCGCGGTCGTCGCGCAGGGCGCAGGGCGTTACTTTCGTTTCTTTTTCTGTCGAGTTCTGAAGCTCGTTTTCATATAGCGAAATCAGTTGCTCAGGCTTCGCTTTCTCATCTATTCCTGCTGCCAATGTGGCTAAATCCGTTCCTGTATAATCACAGGTTAGCAGCAATGTGCTTACCAAGTTGCCGGGATTTGCCTTGACGAATGACGCTATGGCGCTGTTTGCCTGTGTCCTGTCGGCTTTTGCAAAAGCTTCGGCGTTGTTGCGGATGAACGAGTTCCATTCGTTGTTCACGTCGCTGCCGTCGGCCTCGATGTTGTAATTGTCGGCAATCGACCCTTTCAGAGTTATTGTTTCTCCGTTCTTTATGACCGCATGGGTCAGGAATTTCATTCTTGAGGAATAGATATATACCACTGTCAGCTCTTTTGAATTGCCTTGCATGGTGAATTGTCCTCCTACCGACGGAATCCAGTGGGAATTGACTTTCCCTTCTGCGAGATATACGAATCTTAAATTTTGGGTGCCGGCGTCGCTCAGCTCGCCTTCGATGGTGAAGCTGTCGCTTCCGCACGAGGAAAATACCAGCGCGGAAATGGCTATGAATGCCATATATAGGAACTTTTTCATCAGGAATTGTGTTTTGAATTCCTACAAAATTACAATTTAGCCATAAAAACAGCAAATATTAATATAATAAAGGATTTTAGCGGGTGTTTGTATCAGTTAATTTAGCTAATTTTGCACTGTATGTTGCGTGTTGTTCTATCGGTCTTGCTTCTGTGCGCGTCGTTGCTGTGCCACGCGCAGATTACCAATTTGCCTGAACAGACCACATACAATGCCGACAGCATTCGACGTGAACTCGACAACGGTCCTTATTTCACTCTCTATAAGGACAATTATTTCATTGCGGGTACGTCAATCGGTACCAAGCCGACAAACACCAACTCGGATGTCAAGTTTCAGATAAGCATTGCGCAACGGCTTACGAAAAGCACGTTGCCCTTCAACACCTATCTCTACCTGTTCTATTCGCAGAAGTGTATGTGGAACGTGTTTGAGGAGTCGATGCCGATGCGCGACCTCAATTTCAATCCCGGTATCGGTCTTGCGAAGCATCTTTTCGTTAAGGACCGTTATATAGGGAAGGTGTCGCTTATCGTAGAACACGAGTCCAACGGTCGCGACGGTGCGGAATCGCGCAGTTGGAACAAGATTTCGCTTGCAGCCAACATCCTTATCGACCCGAACTTCATGGTTCACGGAAAGGCCTGGATTCCTATCGTGGACGGGCAGAACAACAAAGACATACTCGACTATTCCGGTATCTACCAGATGGGAATGACGCTTACCTCGCCCAACAAGCGGTTCGGCTTCGCCCTTACCCTTATCAAGCGGCGTGGCTGGAATCTCAACTACAATTCAATCTGGGAGGTCAATTACCGCCTGTTCAAGGGCGAGAACCAGTATCTTTTCCTCCAATACTACAACGGTTACGGTGAGAATCTTCTCGACTACAACAAGTTCCATTCCCGCCTGCGTCTTGGCATCGTGATCAAGCCTAAGCTCTTCAGTGAATTTTAGGAACCTGCTGTAGAACATACTGCAGGATTTGCTTTTCGCCGCACAAATCCTTAAATTCACGGCGTTGATAAAAAATCCATTGTCTATGAAGGGGTCGCCGGTTTCAATGTTGATAATGGTGCCTGGCAGTATGTCCGTGGTTGATTTGTATGGCGGTGTTGCGCATATCGGCGGCGCCGTGAATGCTTCATCCGTGACGCTTGACCGCACCAACGGCCTCGACATGTACGACTTCCACGCCCGCCAGTACGACCCCATCGTTCCGCACTTCATCACGATGGACGAGCTTTGCGAGAAATACCCCTCCATCTCCCCATACGCCTACTGCGCCGGCAACCCTATCCGCTACGTCGACTCTGATGGAAAAGAAATCAAACCTGCAGGAACGGCCGAGCTGATAATGATACAAAACACTCTGCCAAAAGAAGCTCGCAATTATGTAAAATTAGACAACAACGGTCTGATAGATCGCGCATTATTAAATTCATACAAAGGTGAAAGTTTGAATTTCAATAACTTAAAGACTATTGCTAACTCAAATTACATAGTAGAAGTGAAGTTTGCCGATAGCTTTACATATATGAAACAAGACGGCTCATTGGGTGTATCCACTATGTCTTACAATGCTTTTGACCCTCAATATGATTTAGAGTCAGATAAAGATCTACAAGGGAAAACAATAAATGGTGTTTCTACGGGCGAAAGCGGTTTTTTGGGTAAAACTTTGTTTCCAGACAAGAATGGCGTACAAAATTCACCTAATGGGAATATTATCGTAATTATTAATAAAAATTTATCTCCTGCTGGAGCTGCCGAGAATTATAGTCATGAAGCAAACGGTCATGTTTTATTATATATTTTAACAGGAGGTAATCGTAAAGAGGCTAGTCATCAACCAGTAAACGGACAATGGATAGAGGGTAATAAGATTTTAATGGAAATGATCATTAAATCTAAACAAGAAACGATAAAAAATATGCAGAGATGAGAATTATAGTTTTTATACTTACCTTAGTCTGTTTTTTTAATCTAACAGCAAATAGTGTTTACATTGACACGGTTTATTGTAATTATTATAATAATCTGGTAAAACAAAAACAATTGATAGTCAATTATAAACTAAAAAACATCTCTGATGAGGATTATTTAACATGGGTATCGATAACTCCGGTAGAAAAAAAATCAGATAGGGAATTAGTATATGAATTCTTTAAGCAGAGAAAAGGAGATTTCTCATGGCTTCAAATGATGTATGAAGGATTGTTGGAAACACAGATTATGAATGTGGGATATTCTTTCATAAAGAACATTCATCCAAATGAAACATTTTCATATTACGTTTGTAAGATAGATAAAAAATCTTTTTTTTATGAAGACAGAATTGTTATTATTCAAAAGAAAAAAGTTGAACAATACTTAAAAGAAAAATTTGATGATAAATATTTTTTTCAATTACCATACATCGTACTTATTGATGGAAAAATAGAAAGTAGGATACTGGCAGATAACGGCTATGCCGTGCCTGACAGTGCGGACGGGTACGACTACTACTATTACGTCAAGGACTGGCAGGGCAACGTCCGCGCCGTAATCGACGAGGCGAACCGCCGGATGGAGCTGAACAGCTACTATCCTTACGGCATGCCCATGTCGTCGACGGCCAGCGTGCAGCCCTACAAGTACGGCGGCAAGGAGCTCGACCGCACCAACGGCCTCGACATGTACGACTTCCACGCCCGCCATTACGACCCCATCGTACCCCGCTTCACCACCATCGATCCAATGGCCGAAAAGAATAGTAGCGTTTCCCCCTATTCCTATTGCGGAGGAAATCCAATAAATCGTGTTGACCCTACAGGAATGGATGAATGGGAGATAAATAAGCGTGGTGAAATAGTAAACCGTATTAAGACAAAGGAACACGATGCTTTCTATATTGTCAATAAAAATAAGGATGGCATTTATGAACGAGAATATTCAGTGGATAATGAAGGAAACAAAAAATATAACAGCATATCTTTTAAATATGGTACTATCGAGAGTCAAAGGAGCATAAGTTATAACAAAAGTGACTCATATGACATATATCAGGTAAGAGGAGATGACACAGGTGAAAAGTTGTTTACATTCTTAAGTGATAATATAAGTGTAAAACCAGGACAAGTTGAATTCACATTGACGCAATCTGGAATAAAAGGTTCTAGTGGGTTGAATTTTATAACAACAGGACATATGAGAGGAAGTGAACCGGGATTCAAATACTTATTCGAAGGACAGCTTGTGAATGGGTATATTTTACGAAATGTAATACACTCTCATCCTATTGGGAAAAACGCAGGAAGAAACGATGTCATTCAAATAGGAAACATTAGAGACAATCTACAGCCAAGAGGTCTTCCTATGCCATTGTTTTTTATTTATCATGTTCCAACCAAATCATATAAACAATATAATGATTAGTTTAAAATGAAAAATATGTTAATCATATTATCTATCATTATTGGGGTAATACCATCATTAGCAAATGATGGGAAAATTCCAAAATGGAATTACGGTATAAAAATTATAAACAATTTTTTCATAGAAAAACTCGATTCGATAATATCCAATACTAAAATAAGTCAAAAAACAGAAATATGGGCTTGTGGAAAGATAGACACATCATACACGTCAGAAGTTTCTGTATCAGAAAAAAGGAAATTTTTGTCGCAACGAAAATGTTTTATTGTAGAGCTTTATAAACATGATATGTTCTCTATTGAAATGTTAACATATCCTGTAAAAGGAACTCAATATGACAAAATAAATATTGATACCATTGACGGTCTTTTTATAAATATAATTGGTATGGATCTCCCTGAAAAGAATTGTTATTATGTTAAATATAATGGAAAACATTTCTTTTTTAAGGCAATGATAGATGGTGTATTCAAACAAACAAACAAAAATGTGATTTGGCAACCAGTTGAAAAGCTTGGAACTTTGCCTGATGCCGATTGGTTGATTGAATATAATAACGGACATATGGAGTTGGTTAAATTCTTCTTCAATTATTATGAATGAAAAATGCTATAAGCATATCCTGACTGACAACGGCTATGCCGTGCTGGATGCAAGGCCAGGCGGCTAATGCATTTATGTGAGAGCGGGATGGCAGCTGTCGAGCAGGGCGCTGATGTTGCGTGCCGACAGCTCAATCATCGCTTCCGTAGTGGTTTGCCTCGCTTTTGCCACTTGTCCGGCTATTTCGTATATTGACAGCCGGGATTCGTCGGTCTCGAGCAGCAGCAGTGCTTCGGGAATGGAAGCCACCGCTTCCGCATTGAATTTTTCACCTACGGAGAGATATATGCCTTTCGACCAGTACATCCGTGCTGTCTGTGCATTGCCCCGGAATCCGTGCCTTACCCACGGCATTTTGGGTTTTGTCTGGCGGTGGATGGCAAGTATGATGTCGGCTGCTTTCACCTCGTGGATTATCAGAGGCTTGCGGAATCGCTCCGACAGTGCGATATGCATGCGCAGCAGCTCTTCCTGCCGCGTTGCCGGTGCTCCTTTCAGCCGGTCGATGCCTGTTTCCCCTATGGCCGCAATTTCAGGTCGTGCCAGAATTCTGCATAACTTCCCGATGTCGTCGTTCCCTGTGCCGGCTGTTTCCCACGGGTGAATACCGCAGGAATAGAACTTGCCCGGCAACGGCGAGAAGCTGTGCGGCGTAGTGCATATTATCCCGTCGGTGGAGACGGTGTTATGGGTATGTATGTCGGTAATCATAGTTATGGCACAGGGTCGTAGCCACTTCCTCCCCAGGGATGGCAACGGCATATTCGTTTTATTGCAAGCCACATGCCTTTTACCGGACCGTGTTTCCTAAGTGCCTCGATGGCGTATTCGCTGCATGTCGGAGTGAAGCGGCATACTGGCGGAAACAGCGGCGATATGCAGGTGCGGTAGAATTTCACGATGGCGATAAGCAGCCATCCGAGCATTTTTCCCGGTAATTTAAACAGGTTGCAGCTCATTTTCTCCAATATATTTAGTGCCGAGTGATTCCAGAAGATGTTGCATCTTGCGTTCAATCACACGGTAGTCGGCGAGGTCGGATGCAAGATAGATGAAGGCGATGTCGATTTTCTTCCCTGATTTCTCCAGTTGCGGCACGAACAGCTGTCGGTTCAGGCGGTATGCTTCACGTATGCGGCGGCGCATCAGCACGCGTCCTACGGCTTTTCTGATTTTCTTTTTCGGCACGGTAATCATGAATTGTGCCGGTGCTCCTGCTTGCCTGCTGCTTTCTCCGGTGACCACGCGCAACGGGTATGCCACCGACGATTCGCCGGAGGCGAACAGCCGCTCTATCGCGGTGCGGCTGCACAGTTTTTCTGTTTTACCCATTTTGAAGTCAGGCATGCTGTTGATGTGCTGGTTTATAAAAATATCACCTTGTGCTTTGCCATATTCCCGGAGGAATGGATGCCGCAAGGTGATGGTTGTGCAGGAAGGCGCCTTTGCGCCACCTTATTTCTTGAAATATTTCTTCAGGTAGAGGTCGAGTGCGGCTGTCATCGACGGCGCTTTTGCTGTTGGCGCTTCAAGGTCGAGCCTGAATCCCTCGTCGGTTATCGCTTTTGCTGTAGCCGCTCCGAAGCATCCTATCTTGATGTCGTCCTGCTTGAAGTCGGGAAAGTTTTTCATAAGCGATTTGATTCCCGACGGGCTGAAGAACAGCAGCATGTCGTAGTCGAACGGCTCGTCCTCCGTGAAGTCGTTGCTTACCGTGCGGTACATCACTGCTCTCGAATAGTTGATTTTGTTCTTGTCGAGCACGCTGTCGTCATTCTTGTTGGCTTCCGAAACCACATAGAGGTATTTCTCTCCTGAATGCTTCAGCATAGCCGGTATCAAGTCGTCCAGCTTTCCTGATTTTCCGAAAAATATCTTGCGTTTGCGATAAACGATATATTTTTGCAGATATAGTGCTATTGACTCTGTCGTGCAGAAGTATTTCATCGTTTCCGGCACATTGAACCGTGTCTCTTCTGCTATTCTGAAGAAATGGTCGATTGCAGCCTTTGCTGTAAAGATCACGGCGGTATGCTCCGGGATGGAAACCCTGTGCTGTCTGAATTCTTTGGAAGTAAGTCCTTCGACTTTTATGAAAGGACGGAATACTATCTCCACCCCATATTTTTCTGCAATATCATAATACGGGGACTTATCAGATGATGGTTTCGGTTGTGATACTAATATTTTATTAATAGCCACAGCGGTCTGATTTTTAGCGAATTAGTATTAAAAAACGCACGCTCTGTAAGCGATAGTTAACGGTGTAATTTCTACGGCGCAAAGGTACAAAATAAAATAGATGCACTGAAAAAAACTTTTGAAAAAAATCCTAAAACTCTTCAGTAAAAATACGAGCCTCGCAATAATGTATAAAGATATTGAAAAAATTAACATTAATTCATTATGGCTTGGCAGGAAGAGCATCACAAGAGCCACTGGCGCAAGCAGTTGACCCATGATTGCCTGTGAGGCGTTGAAGCCTTGCACCCATAGCTCGGTCTCTATGCTCTCGGCAAATACGTAGCCGATTAGTTTCAGCACGAGCAATTGTGCCACATAGTATGCGGCTGTGGAGGCTATCATTATGCTCAGCCCTTGCGCCATACTTCCTGGGAGCAGTGAAGGGTTGTAGGCGCTTATGGCGCAAAACAGGATTATTCCTTCCATTATCACCATATGCAGCAGGAGCGCTGCCATGGTGATGGTTTCGGTTGCCGTATGGTCGTCGAGGTGGTTCTTGATTCTTTTCACCGACCATACATTTGAAAAGATGTTATGAAAATATTTCCTGCCGGTTCGGTAGCAGAATGCAACGAGCAGGAACGACACGATGAGCATCAGCAGTACCCCCGACGAGTGGACCGGCATCATTTGGTATTCTTCCGGTTGCATTCCCTGCGGAGTGGTGATTATGGGGTATTCTTGCAGCTGCCGTGCCTTTGCGCTGGTGGTTACGGTGTCGGTAAGCCCGTCAGGAAATGCCGGTGCGTAGTATGCCGCGGCTTGCACGGTGTCGGCGGCTGCTTGTGAAGCCTGTATGGTGTCGGTCGTGTCTGGCATGTCAGTCGTAATATTTTGATTCAACAGGCGATTCTTCGTTTTCCGATAGCAGGATTTCCATCACATCCTCCGGGGTTGCCGCCATATGCCACAGCCGGAGATGCGATTCTTTCATAAAATGCTCTTTTGCGGCATTGGAGAGCATTTGCAGCAGCGGGTCGTAGTATCCTCCGGTGTTTAGGATTATGACTGGTTTCTCGTATAATCCGAGCTGCTTCCACGTGATTATTTCGAGCAACTCCTCGAGGGTGCCGCATCCTCCGGGGAGGGCGACGGCTGCGTCCGACATTTCCGCCATCCGTCGTTTGCGGCTGTGGATGTCGGGGGTGACGATTGTGCGTGTCAGCGACTGGTGGCACCATCCGTTGTCAACCATGAATTCCGGTATCACCCCGGTCACGCTTCCGCCGTTGGCAAGCACGCTGTCGGCGAGTGTGCCCATCAGCCCTTCGCGTCCTGCTCCGCAGACACAAGCCATCCCGCTCTTTGCCAGCAGCTGCCCGAGGCGGCTTGCGGCATAGTAATATTCTTTGGCAATGTGCTTGCTTGAAGCGCAATATATGCAGATGTTCTTCTGTGCATTCATATCATTTGCAAAGATACTGCAAATCGAGCGCAGAATCGTCAAGCTTGCTTGAAAGATTATGCCGAGATGCAACGTATTTCATGAAACACTAAATATCACAGCATATTGTGCGTCTTATACCATTCTATTGCCTCGTGCAGCCCTTTCCGCAGGTCGTAACGGATGGTGAACCCGAAGTCGCGGCGCGCTTCCGACGTGTCGCACGTCCAGTTGCGTTGCCGGAGAATCTTGTATTTGTCGGGGTTGAGGGTGCTTGCCTTCATTCGTGCCACGGCTATCTTTTCCGATATCACGCAGACTGTTTTCACGAGCCACAGCGGGGCGGTTATCGGTATCACGAATTTCTTGCCAAGCTCCTGTTTCACTATCCGGCGGAATTCGCGCTGTGTATAGGGTTGTTCGTCGGCTATGAGGTACGCCTTTTGGCTTACGCCTGATTCTATGGCGTCGAATATGGCCTTTGTCAGGTCTTTCACGTAGATGAACGTGAGCAGTTGCCGGCGGAAGCCTACGCTGAAATCGAATCCCTTGGCTATGGATTTGACCATCAGGTAGTAGTCTTTCTCACGAGGGCCATAGACTCCGGTCGGGCGGAATATGATGTATGGAAAGCCGCTCTGCATCTGTAGGAATGTCTCGGCCTTCAGCTTCGATACTCCATATTTCGTGCACGGCATCGGAATCTGCTTTGCGGTGAACGGCGTGTAGCCTTTTTCGTCGCCTGTGCCGAGAACGCTCATCGAGCTCATCATCAGAAACCGCTCCGGCACGATTTCCAATTGCTGCAATGTCTCCACAAGCAGCTTCAGATATTCATAGTTGATTTTGTTGAAGTCGGAGAAGTTGGCGCATTTCGTGGCTCCGAGATTATGTACTATGTAGTCCCATTTGCCCGTTTCTTGCGAGGCGGAGCGCAATGCTTCCGCAAGGCGTGCGGGGTTGGTGAAATCAAGCTCTATGAAGCGTATTCTCGGGTCGGTGAGGTATTCGCGCGATGTGGTGCTGCGCACTGCCGCCCATACGTCGTAGCCTCTTGCCAGCGCTTCCTCAACGATGAAGCTGCCGATGAAGCCGCCCGCTCCGGTTACCAATACTTTCTTTGCCATGACCGTAGTGTTTAATCCGCCGCAAAGTTACTAAAAAAGGAAGCAAGTCAAAACAGGCGGTGGCACAGTCGTGCCGGGCGGCGGTCAAATGCTATGGCTCCCGAACAAACGGTTGCCGTAAGGTGTTACATATATGTTGAAAAACCGGGAATAATATGGAGAAAACGATACAGATATTCTGCAAGAACACTGGCAAGTATGTCGATGTTGCCGGCGGTGAGACTTTACTGGAGATTTACGGAAGAATCAAGGATGAAATCAGCATACGCCCTATATGCGCGCACGTCAATAACAAGACAGAGCGTCTGACTTATCCGGTATTTATGCCGAAGATGGTGGAATTCATCGACGAGCGCACCCCGTCGGGGCAGCGCATGTATGTACGCTCGCTCTGTATGGTGCTTGCCAAGGCAGTGCACGATGTTTTTCCCGGGCGCAAGCTGAAAATGGAGCATTCCATATCGAAGGGCTACTATTGCTCGCTTCCGGGCGGGGCTGAGCTGCTGCCGGAGGATGTGGCGCGGCTGAAGTCGCGTATGCAGGAAATCGTGGCGGCTGCCGTCCCGTTCAAGCGTTATATGAAGCTCACCACGGATGTGATAAAGGAGTTTGAAGATGCAGGGATGGACGATAAGGTGCGGCTGCTGCGCTCCACGTCGGAGCTTTATACCGTGTATTATCGGCTCGACGATATCATCGACAGCTATTATGGGGATCTCGTGCCCGACACTTCCTGTCTGCGGGTTTTCGACCTCTTGAAGTACAAGGGCGGAATGCTTTTGCTGCCGCCTGATTTTTCTGGCGACACGAATGTCCCGGCAGAGATGATACCGCAGGCGAAGATGTACGAGGCGTTCACCGAATACATCCGCTTCAACCAGATTGTAGGTGTGGGCGACGTGGGCGTGCTCAACGAGGTGGTGGAGCAAGGCGATGTTGATATGCTCATCAATGTGGCGGAGACGCTCCACGACAAGAAGATAGGCGGGATTGCCGCACAGATTGCCGAGCGTTACCACGAGGGCGGAGCGAGGGTAGTGCTGCTCGCCGGTCCGTCGTCGTCGGGCAAGACCACTACCACCAAGCGGCTCTCCATCCATCTGCTCGCCAATCTTATCCGTCCGCAGATGATTTCTCTGGACAATTATTTCGTCGACCGGCATCTCACGCCGCGCGACAGTAACGGCGACTACGACTATGAGTCGCTCTATGCGCTGGACATCGACAAGTTCAACGAGGACCTCAACGACCTTATCGCCGGTAAGGAGGTGAAGATGCCGACGTATGACTTCGCTACCGGCAAAAGGGTATACAAGGGCGACACGCTGAAGCTTACCGACAACACCATCCTGCTTATGGAGGGCATCCACGGCTTGAATCCGGAGCTTACGCGCAGCATTCCCGACAAGCAGAAGTTCAAGGTGTATGTCTCGGCTCTCACCACGCTTACAATCGACGACCACAACTGGGTGCCCACCACCGACAACCGCCTGTTGCGCCGCATCGTGCGCGATGCCAAGTACCGGGGCATCTCGGCTGTCGATACCATCGCCCGCTGGCAGAGCGTGCGCCGTGGCGAGGAGAAGTGGATTTTCCCTTATCAGGAGAATGCCGACGCAATGTTCAACTCGTCGCTGCTTTTCGAGCTCGGCGTGATGAAGGACTATGCCGAGCCGTTGCTCAAGAAGGTGCCGCACAACGTGCCTGAGTATGCCGAGGCCTACCGCCTGCTTTGTTTCCTTAGCTATTTCCGGGAGATAGGCGACCGACAAGTGCCGTCCACGAGCCTCCTGCGCGAGTTCCTTGGCGGCAGCAGCTTCAAGTATTGAGGTTAGCCTCGTGGAGGCCGCACAAATGTTGAAAGAGGAGTGTTGAGAGTGCCGGGGAGTTGCCCAATCACTGCGTGGCAGTGAAATCCGCTCTCTGTTTGTTTTCACCGCAGGGCGTTGAATGAGACAACCCCTCCGGGTCTTCGACCCACCTCCCCTATTAACTCCGCTCCGCTTCGTGAACAGGGGAGGACAATATAGTCCGTATGGCAATCTGTCAAATGTCTAATGCGATTTGGGTTGAAGCCGGCGATGACAAAAAAACGAGGAGTACCCCGAAACGGCTGGTACTTCTCGTGGAATTTATTGCAGCAGATGCTACCGTTGTATCAGCACCACTTGGCGGTCGACGACGGTGCCGTTGATTTCGAGGTTTAGGTAGTACGTGCCTTCGGGCAGGTGGCTCACGTCCAAGCTGCCGCCACTGCGGATGTCGGCGAAAGTCTCCTTAGCCACCAATCCGGTGTCGCTGTAGAGCAGTGCCGTAACCGGCTCGTCGGCCGTCACAGTCGCCGGGTCGCCCTCCACAGCCATTTTCACCTCCAACCGCTCGCCCGCCGGGTTCGGCGACACGCTGTATGACTTGCTGGAGTATTTCCGTTTCACTGTCAGCGGGTAGGCTATCCTGTAACGATGCCCGTAACCGTCGGAAACGTCGCATATTATGTCGCCTTCGGCGTATCCACCGATGCCTATCTTGGTCGTAGGCACTGTCACTGTCGCGTAATCCGGCCCGGTCATCATCGGGATGTTGACGATTCCGCCCAAATCGCCGGGAGGATAGCTCGTGGATTGCGGCTTGACTATGACAATTTCCGAACCCCACCATAACGAATCTATAGGAAGCTGAATCTTTACGCTGTCCAAAGGCAATGTAGGATTGTATATCGTAGGGAAACATGGGGAGATGTCGCCGGGTGTCTCTATCTCCGCTATGCCGGTGTTTCCCATAATAGTGTCTATTACCCCGATTCCGCCAGACAGCGGAGGCCATTTGCCGCCGTCATCGTCGCTGTCATCACGGACAATGTTGCCGTTGCTGTCGTAAATCTGCATCGTGTTGCTCCAGCAGAAATCCACTTCACGCGGAGGCAGATAGGGAGGGCAAAGCTCCACTTTGAACATATACCTGTCGGACGCAAGCTCGGTGTCCCACCACGATGCCACCAGTGTCATCCCCTTTATGCTGTCGATGACGAGGGCATTCAAGTCCTTTCGGATGGAGTAGCGGTCATCGCCGACTGTAAACGACGCCTCTATCCACGGTTTCTCCCCCGGATAGTCTGTGGCATGTGCCTGCGCGCTACTCGTCCCTGTCTTCCTTATCTCTATGCTGTCGCTGCTTGCCGACCACTCAACGTTCACGGCGTTCTTAGGCAGAGTGTCGAGCTCGAATGTCTTCCAGCCCTCGCTTATGTTGTCCGAACCTTCTATCTTCAATACACGCGGTGTGACTCTTGCCGGCAATGCGCTTAAGCTTATTTTTTGGAATCCTCCTCCTTGCAGCGGCATTCTATAGATACAATGCTGTGGCTTTCCATTGTCTTACCGTTTGAGAAAGTAACACGGAATGTTATGTCATATTCCCCCGGAGAAGTGCCGGTAGGCACACGAACCGCACCTCCTGAAAAAGGAATCGCTCTGTAACTGCCATTATCAATTTTATATTCCACCATTTTTATGTCTAATCCTGTATTGGTGAAAAAATTATTTTTATCGAACACCAATGGCAAAGAACCGTCAACCGGCACTACAGCGAAACATTCTTTTTCCACATAAACGCCCGGTTCGTTATCTATTTGCAGTCTGCCATCCACAAACCCGGCTAAGCCGCGTTCTACGGCATCGTCAGCCAGCGTGTTATACTTATAATACATAACGCTAAGATTGCCTTTTGCTTGTTCATAAACTTCATCAGGCTCACGCATCCGTATCCGACTGTTTATTTGCGAATCGTAGAGGCCGGCATAGAGCATCTCCCACTCCATACGGCTGACATAGTTGGAGTCGGTCGGGATACCGTTGTATGAGTCTAATTGCGCAAGGTGGAAGCCGTATTCGGCGAGCAGCCCTGTCGGCACGGCCTCCTTATTCACGTAATAGAATACGCTGTCGAGTTTCTCACGGACGATGTCGTACAACGCCGGTTCTTCTGCAAACGCGAATTGCCATCCGGCAATCAGGCAAACTAATGATAGTAAAATTTTCTTCATAGCCTTTGATTTTTTATATGGTTAGTAATTTTAGAATTCGTAGCCTATGCGTAGGAAAAATCTTCCACATAACCGGCTTTTATTCTCCAAATGGAATAAGCCGTTCCCGGTATCTCCTATACAAGAGGCTTCTGCTAATGCATATATTGCTGAGTTCTGCTCGTTAAAACCGAACCGTACACCTGCATTAAAAGAAAGATAAACGCCATGATGGTCACCAACGGCATATCCCCATTTAAAATCAATAACCGGAGATATGCGCTTGTCCAATATATTGACACGCAAATCAGCGAATATCGGAACCATAACATTTGTTTTTGTGCATTCATTTATGCCTACACCCCCGCCAAGAAAGAAGAAGTTGCTGAATTGATAACCATGAGACGTAAGGATTTCAATCCCAAATCCATTTGGACTTGTATCTGCATATGTATCTGGCTTATCTCCTATGTAACTAAAATTATGATGAGTAATACCCATACCGAGTTCCACGAAGCCCTTGTAGCCGCGGAGGGTGCGGCGTTGCTCTTTCTTTGTCAATGTCGGGCTGCCAGTGTCTGTGTCGGCGGCATACGCTCCTGCCGGGAGCAGCACCGCCAAAATAAATAAAATAATTAGTTTCTTCATATTGTGATTAGTTTTTATGTTGGTTTGTTAATGTTTTATCTCTGATATTGTCCCTATCTACAAACCGGGACTTCTGCAATGCGCCGGAGAGTCGTAGAGGCCGGCGTAAATAGCTTTCCAGCAGTCGTAGTTCAGGCTTAGGCTGTCGTTCGGACTTCCAACTCAGAGTAATCTACCCACGAGAAGCCGTAGTCGCTCAGCAAGCCGGTGGTGAATTGCTCCTTGTCGACGTACTTCAATGCTTCCGTAACTTCCTGCTTGAACTCCGTGTAGAAGTCGTTTTCAGCCTTTGCTGCACAGGCGAGACTTAGTAAACTGATGATTATAAAAATTCTTTTCATAGTTTCATTTTTTTAAAATTCATAACCTACACGTATTCCTATTTTACCATAACTTTCGTCGCAGCGGTCATCCATTTGTATGGATAATAATTCGCCTAAGGCATAGACTGCTTTTTTGCCGCCGAGAGAGAACCTCAGACCGATTGTCCCGCTGAAATATGTACCGTAGAAACGTCCGACAGAATAGCCGACTTTGCAGTCTATGACCGGGGTTATCTTCTTATTGAGAATATTGATTCTCAAATTAGCGAAAAACGGCACCAACGCTCCATATTGGGAATAAATATGCACTCCTGTACCCCCTCCGAGATAGAAGAAATTATTGGCTTGATAACCATGGGAAGTAGTAAATTCACCAAGAAGATAATCATCACCGAACACCTCAAAGCTTGTCAGTGACGCCACTTCTACGAAACCCTTGTAGCCGCGGAGGGTGCGGCGTTGCTCCTTCTTTGTCAGCGGCGGACTGCCGCTGGCTGTGTCGGCGGCATACGCCCCCGCCGATAGCAGCACCGCCAAAATCAGAATAATAAATTTTCTCATATGTTTTTAGTTATTAATTTAATATCAGAATTCATAGCCGAATCTTATGCCAAATCCGGCATTTGACCAATCATCCAGATAATTACTATATCCCGAGGGCCCTATGTCAATCCAATTTACCGTCGGGTTTGCATCATTTTGGAACATCGTGCCAATAGTTGCATACATAGCTTTTTTGCCTTTCAATTTTACTCTCACGCCAATATCGATGCTCCAGAATCCTCCGTAAAAACGCCCGACAGAATAGCCTCCTTTCAAGTCAATTACAGGTGAAATCCGATTGTTGAGCACATTGATTCTGATATTTCCAAATAAGGGCATCAGTACTCCGTACTGTGGATATGCTAAAACACCTGTGCCACCACCAAGATAAAAAAAGTTGTTGAATTGGTAGCCGTGTGAAGTGAGCAGGTCAAAATGATGCCCTCTTTGATCTTCCCATCCGAATACGGTTGCGTGATCCATAATACTTCCGAGTTCCACGAAGCCCTTGTAGCCTCGGAGGGTGCGGCGTTGCTCCTTCTTTGTCAACGGCGAGTTGTCGCTGACAGTGTCGGCGGCTGTCGCCACGATTGGCAACAGTGCCGCAATCAGTAAAATAATTAGTTTCTTCATATTGTGATTAGTTTTTATGTTGGTTTGTTAATGTTTTATCTCTGATATTGTACTTATCTGCAAACCGGGGCTTCTGCAGCGTATCGGTGAATCATATAGACCTGCATAGAGCATCTCCCACTTCATTCGGCTGACATAGTTGGAGTCGGTCGGTACACCGTCGTATGAGTCCAATTGAA
The DNA here is from genome assembly GCA_017694955.1 of Candidatus Limisoma faecipullorum. GTDB lineage: Bacteria > Bacteroidota > Bacteroidia > Bacteroidales > Muribaculaceae > Limisoma > Limisoma faecipullorum. Next base: position 4,934 of record JADIMC010000086.1, on the reverse strand, counting down.
CGAGGTGGAAGCCGTACTCGGCGAGCAGCCCTGTGGGCACATCATCTTTGTTCACATACTCGAATATGCTGTCGAGCTTCGCCCGTACAGTGTCGTACAACGCCGGTTCTTCTGCAAACGCGAATTGCCATCCGGCAATCAGGCAAACTAATGATAGTAAAATTTTCTTCATAGCTATTGATTTTACATTAATTAATAATCTTAGAATTCATAGCCTATTTTAAACAGCCACCTTTTGCAGGAAAGCGTTTCTCTTTCTCCAATCGGTTTGTTGTGTAAAATTGGTGTTAAGATTGAATTTTCCGCATCAATCAATCCAGTAAATTCTGTAGATATATAAATAGCGTTTTTAGTATCCCTTTTTAAACCGATTCTGAAACCTACGCCTAAGCCTGCGTATCCGCCATAATATTCGCCTACCGCATATCCGCCTCTAAAGTACAAAATGGGTGAAATGCGTTTGTTCAAAATGTTAATACGCAAATCGGCAAACATTGGTACCATTATGTTGGTTTCAGTACATTCATTGATTCCGACACCTACACCAAGATACAGCCTGTTGTTAAATTGAAATCCGTGAGAGGTCATCATCTCTATTCCATAAGCTGTAGTAAAACGTGGATTGCCTTTTTGTTCTGCAACTATGCCATAATTATGGAATGTGGCACCCATACCTAGTTCCACGAAGCCTTTGTAGCCGCGGAGGGTGCGGCGTTGCTCTTTTTGGGTCAGCGGCGGGCTGCTGCTTCCGGTATCGGCGTCGGCAGCCACGACCGGCAGCAGTGCCGCAATCAGTAAAACAATTAGTTTTTTCATACGCTTTTAGTTTTATTTTGGTTTGTAATATCTATTTCAGGTTATTGGTGTCCGTTAGGAATGAGGGATTGTAATGTAGGGCTGTTTCTGATGGAGTCAGTCCCTATGGAGCTCAAACAAGCACTCTTTCCATAGCCATAGCAAATAAGGGTGGTATCCTTGCGATACAAAGTAAAATTCAAGGTAAGGAAACCAGCGCTTACGACTAATTCTGTTACGTATATTCAAATTTCTACAATTATTTTGAGATCTGCAATAATTTTATATGTTTTTCTGTGAAATAGAAGCAATTGTCGGCAAAACATAACAAAAATGATATGTTTCCGATATAAATACACTTCTGGAAATGTGGCATAGAGATAATGCACGGTATTGACGAAGCCGATGTCTCCAGTTACATCTCTTATATCGAATTATTAGTGTCCGCTAAAAATACGGACATTCGGTTTGTGGATGTAAGGTGCTATTATTTGCTGACGCTGCCAGCCCCGTAGGGGCTGTTGATGCGTAACCCGCCGCCTTGGCGGCGGGTAAAAGATATGCAAAGGTATCGGCCTCGTGGATGTCGCGCTTGAAACAACTGTGCCACAAGCGCGACCGCTATGCGGCTGACAGATATCTGCATTCATACCCCAAGCAGAGCTCCGCCACGGCTCCGCTTGTATGGGGTTAAAGCTCCGGAGCCTCCACGAGGCTCTCTTTGATCCAAAGATAAGTACTCTTTCCTATTCACCATATTAAGTGCTTATGAATAAATGCTATACAATAAAATCCTGAATTTTTAGCGGACACCAATAATATCGAATTAATATTACTGTAATGCGGAAGAAGTATTAAGGGGAAGAAAAGTTGAAAAAAGTCCTACGCCGTTGTCCCTTAATACGTGGGACAAATATAGCGAACAACCGGCACAGGGAAAAACGGCTTTCCGACGGTTTGCCATTTTCTTGCTTCTCCGGGCAACAAGTAACGGAAAATCACTACTATCCTGCAAAAAATGTCAGATGAAATTGAGGGTTTCTTGTAGCTTTTTCAGGTAATTGCGCGAAATGGTGAGTTTGTCCGCCTTGTCGAAAGGAGGGTAGAGCTTGCACTCGTTGCCGCAAATCATGGCGAGGCAGTTGGCGTTGACGATGCACGACTGGCTTATCTGTATGAATGCAGGCGAATAGCCGAGGATGGTCTCGGCCGAAGTGCCGCGCTTCAGGCATAGCGACTCTCCGGACGAGAGATGCGCGTGCCATTGCTTGCGCAGCCCTTTGTGCTCGAAATAGCCTATTTCTTCCACGTGTATCATGCGGTAGCCGGTTATGGTGGCGGCAAGGAAGCAGTTTTTCAGAGCGTTGCCCTGTTGCGGCTGCTGTGCGGTTAGCGGCTGCGGTTTGCTGATGTTTTCCTTGTAGCGGGTGATGATTCCGTCAAGCTCTTCCTGCTCGAACGGTTTCAGCAGGTAGTCGAAGGCCGACTCGCGCATTGCGCTCAGTATGTATTTGCTGTGCATGGAGTAGAACACCACGCTCATCCGCCAGTCTATGCGCTCTTTTATGGAATTGAGGAACGCCACGCCTTGCATATCAGGCAGCTCCACGTCGAGAAACAGGATGTCGGGGCGCAGGCGGAAGAGCAGCCGCTCGCCGGCAGTGGCGGTGGTTGCCGCTCCTGCCACGGTGAATTCCGGATGCGCCGCCAGTCCTTTCCGCAGCTCGGAAGTGGCGGTGCTGTCGTCGTCGATTATGAGTGCTATGTATTGTTCTGTCTCCATTTTTCCAAAAGGGTGTTATTTTGAGAAGCAGGAGTAGTCGAAGCCGGAGGGGAAGAAATATTGCACTTTCGTGCCCCCGTTGTCTTTGTTGTCCGGCTCGTTTTTGCCTATTTCAAACCGTATTTTCGACGTGTTCTTGTTGTTGAGCAGCAGGATGGTCTGGTAAATCACCTGAAGACCTTTGCCCGTGCCCGATGTTCCCAACCGAGGCTGGTAGCCGGTGCCGTTGTTCACGATGCTGACGGTTATTCCGTCGGACTCTTTGCGAATGCTGATTTCGAGCAGCTTTTTGCCCTCTATTGCCCGCAGTCCGTGCTTTACGGCGTTTTCCACCGGAATCTGGATGAACATCGACGGGATTATGAACGAAGATGTGTCGATGCCGTCGCCGATGTCGATGACGTATTTGAAATCGTCGCCCCATTGTCCGCATTCGAGTTGCACGTATGTGTTGACGAAATCAAGCTCTTGTTCTAACGTGACAGTCATCTGCGATGACACCTCGACGCTACGTCGCAGTATCTTCACAAGCGACATCAATTGGCGTCGCCGCGGGTCGTTGTCGGCATAGTTGGCTATTTCGTGGTTGAGCACGTTGAACGTGAAATGCGGCGACAGACAGTTGCGTATGTTTTCCATACGCATCTTGCCTATGTGCTCTATGTGTCGCGCCACGATTTTCTCTCTTTGGCGGCGCATAAGCAGATACACGGTCACCGCTATGACGGCAAGCAGTACGGCAATTACAATCCACAGAAATGCGGTGACGCGCGTGCGCTGTATTTCAGTTTTTTGTGTCTCTATGTAATTGCGCTGTGCCAGCAGTGTGGTGTCCTGCTGATAGCGCATATATATGTCGGCGACACGTGTCTTTACCTGTATGTTGCGCAGCGAGTCTTCCATCCTTCTGTTCTCTGACTGTGTGGAATATGCTTTCCGGAAATTGCCTTTTTTTGCATAATATTGTTGCAGATAGCGGCTTCTTATGCGGTAGAGTTCTATTGGAAGGTATTCACCTTCCATTTGCTTGATTATGCGGTCGGCTTTGGCGATGTCGTCGTTCTCGGTGGCAAGAGCTAATTGTAGGGTATGTAAATGCGCGTTGAACACCGGCAAATCGAAACGCCGTACTACATCGGTCAGCGTGTCGATGCATTCTTCCGCTTTTTCCATATCGTGCAGGAGTATGTAGATTTCCGCAAGATTGAAAACAGGCACGTATGAGTCAAGGTTTCTGCCATACTCTTTACGGCTGTAGTCCGCGGCTTTCTGAAAATAAGGCAATGCGCTCTTGTAATCGTTTTTGAAGTAGAACAGGTTGCCGTAGCTGTTGAGCAGCACATAGCGGTCCATATCGCTCATTTCGTTGAAATACGCTTCCGATTTGTCAAGATAGCGTTTCGCCTCGTCGTATTCGGATATTTGCATATATGTCATGGCAAGCCCGTTGAAAATGAGGTATGGCTTGACCACATTGCCCAATGAGTCGTTGAGTGTCAGAGCACGGCGATAGTTGCGCGCGGCGCGCACATAGTTGCCCTGTTGGGTGTGGTAGTCGGCAAGATTCATATAGGCTTGCGGCATCTGTGCCGGTTCGGCATAGCGTATGGTGAGTTTCAGGTATTTATAGGCAGAATCTGCCATCCTGTCTAATGAATAAACGATACCTTTGGCGTTATAGACATTGCACATCATCTTGCGGTAGTCGGCATTGGCAGTGTCCTGACCTTTTTTTCTGGAAAATCCTATTATTCTCTTGGTTGCAATATTCATTGAGTCTTGCTCGTTGAGCGCCATATATGTGAGGACTTTGAAAGAAAGTGCCTCGTAGTATTCGGTGCTGTCGGCAGCTTGCGACATAAGTCTGTCGGCTATGGCTTTTGCCTTATGGGTATCGGTATAGAGCAGGCTGTCGAACGCGGTGTTCCAAGTGCTTACCGGGCATTCGTTAGGGCTATTCTTTTTGTCGCAACCGAAAAAGATTGTAAGGCAAAGAGATAATAATATATGGAGAATGATGGTTCTCATTGTTTTTTCATATTGCGAAAGTACTCAAAAACAATGAAAAACCAACTGTTATTAATCGGAAAAATTAATGTTTCATAAGGAAACGGCGTTTCAGCCACTCGCGCATAGGCTCATCGTAAAGGCGGAGCTGTGGCGGATCGCAGCTTGGGGTGAGACAGCCACAACCTAACCACGGCCTCGTGGAGGTCGCACTCGTTGCTCAGTTGTTTCAAGCGCGACCTCCATCGAGGCCGATACCTTTGCCTGCCACCGACCCACCGCCAAGGCGGCGGGTTATGCATCAACAGCCCCCACGGGGCTGGATTCATCGACGGCAGCGCATTACACC
>JADIMC010000085.1 GCA_017694955.1 Candidatus Limisoma faecipullorum | reverse complement strand
TTTTCGTGTACGCTTTCCGTAAGCCTTTGACACTCAATGTGTATTGCGGAGAGAGAGGGATTCGAACCCCCGGAGGTGTTACCCTCAACGGTTTTCAAGACCGCCGCAATCGACCACTCTGCCATCTCTCCAGATATTCACAAAATCGTGAAATCACAAAATAAATGCGGAGAGGACGAGATTCGAACTCGTGGTAGGATTACTCCTACGTCAGTTTAGCAAACTGGTGGTTTCAGCCACTCACCCACCTCTCCAGTGTTTGCCAAATGGCTTTTGCGTGTGCAAAGTTAGAGCAAAAAATCAATCCAGCAAAATATTTACAAACTTTTTAACCACAAAATTTCTTCAAAAAAACTTATATAACACACAAAGCATAGCAACAGAACATGTTACAAAAATAAATCTGTTGACAAGTAGCGTTCGCCTGTATCTGGAAGAAGTACCACAACACGCTTATCCTCATTTTCAGGACGAGACGCCACATCAACCGCAGCTGCCAATGCAGCGCCAGAAGATATCCCGACCAGCACACCCTCAGCCATAGCAAGACTCCGGCCTGCCTGGAAAGCGTCGTCATCAGCAATAGCCACAATTTCATCAACGACATTGGAGTCATAGATTTTTGGAACGAATCCAGCACCTATACCTTGTATCTTATGAGCACCCGGCTTTCCACCAGACAATACTGGCGATGATGCAGGCTCTACAGCTACAATCCTTACTGACGGATTTTTTACCTTCAAAACACGGCCTATTCCTGTAATCGTACCACCTGTTCCTACACAGGCAACAAATATATCAATCTTTCCGCCTGTATCGTTCCAGATTTCCTGTGCAGTAGTACGACAATGAGCTTCAACATTTGCCGGATTTTCAAATTGCTGCAATATCACAGCCCCTGACATTGCATTTTTCAGACGCTCTGCCTCTGCAATGGCTCCCGACATACCTTCCACACCCGGAGTAAGCACAATCTCAGCGCCATAAGCTTTTAGCAGCTTCCTCCGCTCAACACTCATAGTCTCCGGCATCGTCAATATCAGATGATAGCCTTTAACGGCCGCCACCATTGCAAGTCCGATACCCGTATTTCCGCTAGTAGGCTCTATGATTGTCCCTCCTTGAGTCAAGACTCCACGTCTCTCAGCATCCTCGACCAGCGACAAAGCCACACGATCCTTCACACTGCCAGCCGGATTAAAATATTCCAGCTTCGCCACCAACGGTGTGGCAAGCCCCTTCATTTTACTGAACCGGCTCAATTCCAGCAACGGGGTATTACCCACCAACTCCAATATGTTTTTTGCCAATTTCTCCATTATGTATCATTTTTTTTATAAAACATATTTATATGATATAAGTTCAATTTTATAATCTACAATTCACTAATGGCAAACAATTCCTGCAATATTTTTATAACTTTGCAATAATAAATTATGATATGGAAACTGTAAAAGAAAACAAAATCTTTTCCCGGCAGTTCTATCTGCTGCCAGGAGAATGCAACAGTGAGCAGGAAATGCCCTTATGGCTGCTCGTCAACCGCATCATAGAAGTAGCCACACTCCATGCAGATTCGCTTGGCATAGGTTACAAACGTCTAAGTCGCGATAATCAGGCATGGGTACTGTCACGTCTGGCGATAGAAATGGAAAGATATCCCAAAGTAGGAGAAAACTACACACTATCAACATGGATAGAATCATTTAACCGTCATTTTTCAGAACGCAACATAGAAATTCTTGATGAAAACGACCACCCGATAGGCTATGCACGGACAATCTGGTCGGTAATCGACACTACATCCCGTACCAGCTGTGATATTTCCGCACTTTGTTCTATGGCTGACAATGTTGCAGAGAAAGAATGTCCGATAGAGCACCAGTCAAAAATAAAAAACGTGGACCGGCAACAAGAGAGCAGATACACATTCCGATACAGCGATATTGACTTTAACCGCCACGTCAACACTGTAAGATACATATGTGCTATTCTTAACATGTTCCCTCTCCAATTCTATGATGCTTATTCCATCCACCGGTTCGAGATAACATTCATAAAAGAAACATATATCGACACCGAAGTAATCATATGCATTGACGACTCCAATCCAACTGACTGCAAAGCAGAAATATCAGACGGCGATACTCCGCTATGCCGCGCACGCATAGTCTTTTCACCACGGAATAAAGACAACAGACAATGAACAGATACACAATAATAGTAGCAGGCGGCTCTGGCAGCAGATTCGGCGCGACCATACCAAAACAATTTGTCGCACTTGCCGGCAAACCGCTACTGATGCATACAATCAAAGCGTTCCACAATTATGATAACGCTATGAAAATCATCGTAGCCCTTCCTGCCGAGCATATGTCGCTTTGGCAAGACTTATGTTTACAGCACTCTTTCGAGATAAAGCATCTGGCAATAGAGGGAGGCAGCAACCGCTTCGAATCAGTGCGTAATGCATTGGAAACCATAAAGGATTCAAAAGGACTTGTTGCCATACACGACGGCGCACGTCCTCTGGTTACAAAAGAATTGATACAGAAAGGATTCGAAACAGCCGAAATGTGCGGCACGGCAATACCGGCTGTCCCAGTCACAGACAGCATACGCCAACTTGACCGGCAAGGCAGCCACACCGTAAACAGAGAGTCATTCGTAGCTGTGCAAACCCCACAAATATTCAACCTTGAAATTCTGCAAAAAGCCTATACCGCAGATTATAGTCCGATGTTTACCGACGATGCGTCTGTAGTAGAATTCAACGGGCAAAGCGTGACACTATATGACGGGAGCTCAGAAAATATAAAAATAACACGTCCCATCGACTTAAAAATTGCCGAGACAATACTCATCGACAGGAAATGAACAAACTTACGGAACTCGATATAAAATACCTTACAGGCGTAGGGCCAAAACGTGCCGAGCTGCTCAACAAGCAACTTGGCATATATACCTATTACGACCTCCTCTACTACTTTCCGTTCCGTTATATCGACAGAAGTAAAATCTATCAAATCAAAAACCTGGAAGGCGAGCTTCCTTACATTCAGCTGAAAGGACACTTCGTAACGTTCACCGAACATGGAGAAGGAGCTAAACGCCGGATGCAAGCCTTGTTCTCTGACGGCACCGCCACAATCGATGTAGTTTGGTTCAACCGGATAAAGTCAATCCGCGAGAGCTATCAGACAGGCAAAACATATATACTTTTCGGTAAACCGACCATATTCAACGGACGCTACAGCCTTGCACACCCTGAAATAGAAACATATCAAGAAGACCACCAGCCATATGGGCTACGCGGAATATACACACTGACCGAGACTCTTCGCAACCGCTCGTTCTCATCACGCACAATCCAGCAGCTTATACAGAATCTTTTCGAAAAGGTAAAATTCGTTCCGGAAACGTTACCGCAAGGAATTCTTACGAAATACCGGTTAATCGGACTGCGCGACGCACTCGTCAACATCCATTCCCCAGAATCCATCGACAAGCTTCAAAAAGCGAAACTACGCCTGAAATTTGAAGAGCTTTTCCTCATACAACTCAACATACTCCGATATGCAAAAAACAGGAGTTCCAAAATCAAAGGCTACCTGTTCAGCCACATCGGCGAATATTTCAACAGATTTTATTTCGAAGTGCTTCCATTTCCTTTGACAGGCGCACAAAAGCGCGTACTTAAAGAGATACGTGCAGATATGGGAAGCGGACGTCAAATGAACCGGCTGTTGCAAGGCGATGTAGGAAGCGGAAAGACAATTGTAGCGCTTATGACAGCCCTGATGGCCGCCGACAACGGATATCAGACCTGTCTAATGGCACCGACCGAGATACTCGCCACACAACATTACGAATCATTAAGTCAGCTTGCCAGCAAAATAGGAATCAGAGTGGAGCTGCTCACCGGCTCGACAAAAAAGACAAAAAGAGAAGAGATACACAAAGGATTGATGGACGGCTCCGTGAACTTGCTTATCGGCACACACGCCGTCATAGAGGACAATGTTGAATTCCGGCAATTAGGTCTGGTAATCATTGACGAGCAACATCGCTTCGGAGTGGCACAACGGGCAAAGCTTTGGAACAAAAGCATTAATCCGCCACATATCCTCGTAATGACCGCCACACCGATTCCACGGACTTTAGCCATGACCGTATATGGCGATCTTGATGTTTCAATAATAGACGAATTGCCACCAGGACGAAAACCTGTCACAACACTGCTCCAATATGAAAATTCCAGAGACCGGGTAAACCAGGCTATCTATAAGCAACTGAAACTCGGACGACAGGCTTACATCGTCTATCCCCTTATTCAAGAGAACGAAAAACTCGATCTGAAAGCCCTTGAGAACGGATATGAATATATCTGTCAGACATTCAAGGAATTCAAAGTAAGTTTCGTACACGGGAAAATGAAACCCGCTGAAAAAGATTACCAGATGCAACAATTTGTCGCCAACAGGACCCAGATACTTGTCGCGACAACCGTGATAGAAGTCGGCGTGAATGTCCCGAATGCATCTGTAATGGTGATAGAAAATGCCGAACGATTCGGGCTTTCACAGCTTCATCAGTTGCGCGGACGTGTAGGACGCGGAGCCGACCAGTCATATTGCATCCTGATGACGAAACACAACATTACAAAAGACACACGCCGGCGATTGGAAATAATGACTGAAACAACCGACGGTTTCCGCATAGCCGAAGCCGATATGCAAATGCGGGGTCCAGGCGACGTCGAAGGCACACAACAAAGCGGCATTGCATTCAATATGCGCATCGCCAATCTTGCAACCGACGGTCAGATTCTCTCATTAGCCCGCGATTGCGCCAATGACATTCTTAACAACGACCCCGACCTGCAATTGCCCGAGAACCGGATATTACTCGAACAATTACACATCCACTTCGACAAAACAGTGAACTGGAGCAGAATCAGTTAATCGGCATTCACATTCCGCCTCATATCGCATAAAAACAATTAACCAGAAGCCCCAATACCTTAATTTTTCATAAATTGCGTTGCCACAGCATTCTCCATTTTTTCTAACTCAAAATTTATTGATAAATTTGAAGTCGAATTGAGATTTTTACAAACTTCATACACAAAACACTACTATATGGAACAGACACTTGTGATTCTAAAACCATCAGCTGTAATAAGAGGGCTAATGGGAGAAGTAATCTCACGATTCGAAAAAAAAGGATTAATCATAGCTGGAATGAAAATGGTGCAGCTTGACGACAAAATTCTTGCCGAACATTATGCACACCTCGTTTCGCGCCCGTTTTTTCCTTCCCTAAAAAAATCAATGATGGTGTCTCCTGTAGTGGTAATGTGCATAAGAGGAGTTGACGCTGTCGCAGTCGTCAGAGCAATGACAGGCGCGACCAATTCAAGGAAAGCAGAACCAGGCACTATCCGTGGCGACTACAGTATGAGCGGACAACAAAACATTATCCACGCTTCCGACTCTGTAGAAAATGCGGAAATCGAATTAGCACGATTTTTCGACAAATCGGAAATATTCGACTTCAAGCCGGCAATGCTCGACTATTTATACGCAGATGACGAAATTTGATCAACTATAAAAAAACAACGAGAGGAGAGGTAATGGTTTTCAACAGCATAGGCAAGATATTCGGCATTGGAGCATTAGCAATCGCTGCTTTTTCATTTCCAGCAACTGCCCAAGAACTCAGGTCGGTATCTGCACATAACGACATTCATGAGCGCCTGATTGCATCCCAGCGCGACATTCAGGAACAAATAAAGATTGACGAGACAAAAAGATTTATGGATATCATCCTCCAAGAAGAGGAAGAGCCTGAAATCGACATTTATACAGAAAGCTGGAACAGCCAATTAGTCAACCCATATGGAGGGATGGAAGTCCCCAATAACGTAAGAATCGATGTGAGCGAATACGCAATACCTGTACCGGGATATATCACATCGCCTTATGGATACCGTCCTCGATTCCGCCGCTCGCACAAAGGAGTCGATCTCAAGTTACAAACAGGAGACACCGTAAGAGCAGCTTTCAGCGGAAAAGTACGTTTGACAAAATATGAACGCCGTGGCTACGGCTACTACGTCATCATACGTCATCCCAACGGTTTGGAAACTGTTTATGGACATCTTTCCAAATTTCTTGTAAAGCCGAATCAGGACGTAAAAGTAGGAGAGCCAATCGCACTCGGAGGAAGCACCGGACGAAGCACCGGACCTCATCTCCACTTCGAGACACGCTTTATGGGCTACGCTATAAATCCGATGGCGATATTCGATTTTGCAAATCAGACAACGCATACTGACTATTATACCTTCAACAAAAAGACTTATACAAAAGCCAGAAATTATTCGCCAGAAGCAAATGCTAAATACGCTGCAAAAACAAGCAAGAAGAATTCATACAGCGCAACCGGGACCAAAAAAACCCACAAAGTGCGCAAAGGTGACACTTTAAGCAAAATAGCCAGCCGTTATGGAGTTTCAGTATCGTCAATCTGCCGTCTAAATGGCATATCACGCTCAACCACACTTTCCATAGGCAAGGTATTAAGAGTGAATTAAATCAGCACGCAAACATAGATGCAAATAAAAACAAATAGCCGCAGATGATTCTGCGGCTATTTGTTTATGAAACATCAATCATTATTTAAACTTCATATTTTCAATAATTCAAGATTCGCCCAATTCTTCTCGAACAATACGGATTGCTTACGCAATCCATACTTCTCAGCTTCGTCAACAATCATATCGGCATCTTCCAAGTAGAACCCGCTCAACAGCATCGTGCCGCCAGACTTCAACGCTTCAGCATAGCCACCAATATCCGAAAGAATTATATTCCTATTTATATTAGCAAAGACGTAATCAAAGCAAGCTTTCTCCACCACAGTCTCAACTCCGCCAAGACGAATCTCCACATCATCCGCCTTCAGATTAAGCGCAACATTGTCCTTTGCATTCTCATATGCCGGAGGATCTATTTCCACACCAACAATTTTCTTCGCGCCGCACATAGCCGACAATATGGCCAATATCGCAGTGCCAGTACCCATATCCAGCACTTTCTTTCCCGACATATCACACGATAAAATGCGCCGCATCATCAAAGCTGTAGTCTCATGGTGCCCCGTGCCAAATGCCATCTTCGGATCAATCACAATATCATATTCCGCTTTTGGATAATCCTTATGGAACGAACTGTGAACAACACATCTACCATCAAAAACAATAGGCTTAAAATAATTCCGTTCCCACTCTTCATTCCAATCCTTCCCTTCAATCAATTCTTCAGAAATCTTAATAGAGGAAGAAAACGGATAAGCAGCAACGGCATCATTGACTGAGGTCACATCATACAACTCCTTCCTAATATAAGCGGAAACACCAGACATATCCGGTTCAAAACTTTCAAAACCGGCATCACAGAGCAACGCAGCCAAAACATCAGTTTCCGTTTCCGTGCAAGGATTTAAATCGAAACGGATTTTAAAATAATCGTTCATAAAGTAAATGAAAAATAAAAAAAGGAATGAAACCTTATTTCTATGATTCCATTCCTGCATTTTGTAGCGCCTACGGGAATCGAACCCGTGTTTCAGCCGTGAGAGGGCCGCGTCCTAACCGCTAGACGAAAGCGCCATTACCTAAAGTGTCCGGGATGAGACTCGAACTCACACGAGCGAATGCCCACTACC
>JADIMC010000084.1 GCA_017694955.1 Candidatus Limisoma faecipullorum | reverse complement strand
GATAAAGGCAGTGTTGGTATTTATGTCTCGGAGTCGGCTGGCATTTTGGATGTGACTGTGGAAGATACCGGACGTGGAATTTCCGATGAGGATAAGTTGCGTTTGTTCAGTGCGTTTGTCAGACTGGGGTCTGCCCAAGGAGTACAAGGATTTGGTTTAGGATTGTCGATTGTTGATAGAATCGTAAAGCTGATGGGAGGTAGCATTGATGTGGATAGCCGGATTAATGAAGGCAGCCGTTTTATGGTGCATATCCCTGTCGCTATTGTGGAGTCTGGGTGTAATATGGTTGAAAATAAGGAATTGCTCGACGCTCCGTCGGTAAATGGTTGCCGTATTCTATTGGTGGATGATGATGAATTGCAAATGAATTTAGTGTGTGAAATCTGTAAAAACAATGGAATTTCGGCAGACAAATGTCAATTCCCGGCATATGCTGCTAAAATGGTTGCAGATGGACACTATGAGTTGGTGATTACTGATATACAGATGCCGGGTATGAACGGCTTCGACGTGTTGTCCGCCATTAAGAAGGTTGATGGGAAAATACCGGTAGTCGCTGTTACTGCAAGGGCTGCAGATGAAAATGATTATCTGCAATCTGGTTTTTCGGGTGTCCTTACTAAACCTTTCAGAGAGCGTGATCTGTTGTTGATGATAGGTAATCTGACGGGAGCTGTGAAGGTGCTTGATGAGCAGGCTGAAGATGTGTCAGGACTTGCGGCATTGGTGCAGTTTGCTGGCGATGATGTTGCTGCTAAAAAAGAAATATTGCAATCATTTGTGGTGCAGACAAAAGAAAATCTTCAGCAACTCGATAAAGCGTTTGTTGATGGTGATTGTGATTTGTTGATGGCTCTTTGTCACAAAATGTTGCCTATTTTTACTTTGATAAAAGATAAGGATATTGAGTTTGTTTTAAGAAAATATGAAAAAGGAGTAACAAGAGATTCGATGATAAGTACCGGAGAGATGAAAATCTTGAAGGATAGAGTCGGAGTGATTGTTGAAGAAGCAAAAAAGGAACTGATATGAATGGAGACAACATATTGATAGTGGATGATGATGTCACTTTTGCGCTGATGCTTAAAACGTGGCTCGGGAAGCATGGGTTTGATTCCGATACGGTTTCGTCTGTGGCTGCTGCAAAAAAGAGATTCAAGGAGCGTGATTATTCGATAGTGCTGACGGATATGCGCCTTCCTGATTCGGACGGAATAGATTTGCTGCAGTGGATGTCGGTGCAGAAACCTGGTATCCCGGTTATTGTAATGACTAATTTTGCGGAAATACAAAATGCAGTCAACAGTATGAAACTCGGAGCTTTTGATTATTTGTCAAAACCTGTCAATCCGAGTGAGCTGCTTGACAAGATTTCTGAGGCATTGAAGCATACAAGTAAGGCTGACAGTGTGGATGGTACGCAAGAGCCTGCAGTTGAGCAGGTGGATTTCATTGAAGGTAATAGCGATGCTTCAAAACTGCTTTATCAATATGTAAACCTTGTAGCTCCTACCAATATGTCTGTTTTGATATGTGGGGAAAGCGGTACTGGGAAAGAACATATTGCCCATTTGATACACTCAAGGAGCAAACGTAGCGGGAAGCCGTTTGTCGCTATTGATTGTGGATCGATTCCAGCGGAGCTTGCCGGCTCGGAGTTTTTTGGACATACTAAAGGCTCTTTCACAGGCGCACTTTCTGACAAGATTGGTGCTTTCGAGGCAGCTAACGGTGGTACGGTTTTTCTTGATGAGGTTGGAAATTTAGGATATGAGACTCAGATGCATTTGTTGAGAGCGTTGCAGGAGAGGAAGATCAAGCGGATTGGCAGTAATAAGGAAATCGAAATTGATATACGATTAGTTGCAGCTACCAATGAGGATTTGGAAAAGGCTATTTCAAAAGGTGCATTCCGTAATGATCTTTATCATCGTATATCGGAATTTACAATCCATATGCCTGAGCTTAAGGATTTGAAGCAGGATATAATGCTGTATGCGAATTTCTTCCTGGACAGTGCGAATCGTGAACTTGGGAAAAATGTGATAGGTTTCGATGATAATGTGATGCAATTGTTCTTGAATTATGATTGGCCTGGGAATTTGCGGCAGATGAAGAACACGGTAATGCGTGCCACTCTTTTGACCCAAGGAGAATATATCACGATGGATTCGTTGCCGCGTGAATTGTCGCTGCATAAAGTTGTTGTCGAGAAGTCTGCTCTTTTGCACGACCCTGCAGATGAAAAAGAGCGGATTTTGTCTGCTCTTAAGAATGCTGGCGGAAACAAGTCTATGGCGGCAAAATTATTAGGCGTTGACCGTAAGACATTGTATAATAAGTTGAAATTGTATGATATAGAATAGTATGAAGTTTAGTGATATATTGGGTAACGAAGGTGTGAAACAACGGTTGCGTCAAATGGTGGCTTCCGATAAGATTCCTCATGCCTTGCTTTTTGAAGGGCCTGAGGGAATCGGTAAGTTGGCAATGGCAAGGGCATTTGCTCAATATGTGCATTGCCAGCATCCAACTGCTGATGGTGAGCCTTGCGGTGAGTGCCCGTCTTGTCTGCAATATCAGACATTTAACCAGCCGGATACTTTTTTTGTGTTTCCTATCTATAAAAGAAAATCAGGCAGAGATTCTTATTGTGACGAGTTTATTGAGGAATGGAATGAATTTTTAGCAAGAAATACATATGCTGATTTTGCCACGTGGATAAAGATTCTTGATTCGGGTACGGCAAAGCCCGTTATATACAATAATGAGGGTGATGAGATTATTCGGAAAATCAGTGTGAAGTCGTATTCGTCACGTTATAAGATAATGATTCTTTGGTTGCCGGAAAAAATGAATGAGCAATGCGCGAACCATCTTTTAAAGATGATAGAAGAACCTTATGATGATACGTTGCTGTTGTTTGTAAGTAATAAGCCGGGAGAAATTTTGCCGACAATCTATTCGAGGGTGCAGCGGATTGCGATGAAGCCGTTGTCCTCATCGTTGATAGCGGGGTATTTGTCGGATAAGTATGCTGTGGATGAAGTGGCAGCCCTTTCGGTTGCCAATCTTAGTGGCGGCAGTGTGTCGAAAGCGGAAGCGTTGCTTGATGTTGATGAGGATGCTCATATGTTTCTTGAATTGTTCAAGAGGCTTATGCGGTCGGCATATGTGAAGAATCTGAGAGATTTGAAAGATTGGTCGGAAGAAGTTGCGGATTTGAAACGGGAGAAATGCTGCTTTTTTCTTACGTATGTGGCTAAGTTGGTGCGTGAGAATTTCATATATAATATGGGCAACAGGACATTGAACTATATGACCCGGGATGAGGAGGCTTTCAGTACTAAATTTTCTCCTTTCATCAATGAGCGTAACGTTGATGTCATCACCGCGGAAATTGATAGGGCTGTGGCGGATATATCCCGTAATGCGAACAGTAAGATAGTACTGTTTGATTTTGCCATAAAAATGATTATTGCGATAAAGTCTTAATATTCACGAGTGATGGAGCCTTTTTTGAAAAAAGTAGCAGAGGCGTTTTTGAAGAATGTGGCAAGGCTTGATGGCTTATGCTTTGTTTTCCCTAACAGACGAAGCGGGGCTTTTTTTAGAAAGTATCTCTCGGAGTGGGCTGCCAAACCGTTGTTGTTCCCTGAGATTCTCACTATTTCCGACTTTGTCGCTCAGCAGTCAGGGTTTGTTGATGCAGGCAGGATAGAACAGCTTTTTGCCCTTTATAAGGCTTATTCCAGGCTGTCGGAAAATGTTGTTGATTTCAATCATTTCCTTTATTGGGGTGATATGATATTGGGAGATTTTAATGATGTTGACCGTTATATGGTAGATGCCGGGGAGTTGTTCGTTAATGTGGAGAATTATAAGGATATAAATGCGAATTATCTGACGGATGAGCAGTTGGCTGTTCTGAATAATTTTTTTGGAGAATTTCGAATTAAAGAAGATGAACGATTGTGGACAGGGAAACAGCGGTATGTCAGGCTGTGGAATATACTTAATGGATTATATGATGGTTTTAAGGGAGAGTTGTTGAAGAGGGGATTGTCGTATCCTGGATATACATATCGAGTAGCTGCAGAAAAGGTTAAGAAAAAATACAGGGATGATTTTGAATTCGAGAAGATAGTATTTATAGGATTCAGTACTTTGTCAAAATCTGAGGAAGTTATATTCGATGCGTTGAGGAATTGTGGAATCGGTGATTTTTATTGGGATTTCAATTCTCCTGCATTTAAGGATTACGAAAACAAGGGCACTTTGTTCTTGAAAGAATATGTGAAAAAATATCCTTCCTTTTATGACATTGAAGAGTCGCCTGTTTTGTATATGCCGGAAATAAGCATAATTTCTGTCCCGTCTGGGGGAGGACAGGCAAAGGTGGCTGGTGAATTGATCAGACAACTTATTAGTGAGAGGAAAATTGCTGATCCGGCAGACGCTATTGATACTGCTTTGGTGCTTACTGATGAGAAATATCTGGGCAGTGTGATCAGCTCTGTTCCTGCAGAGATTGGTTCGCTTAATATAACTATGGGGTATCCGATGACAAATACGGCGGTTTCTTCGTTTATGCGCATTCTGGCTGTTATGTATTCACGCAAGCGGATTAGGAACGGTGTGGTTTCGTTCTATTATGATGACATTGACAGTTTGCTTTCGCATCCTTATGTCAGTTGCCGTTGTATGGCAGAAATTGACAAATTCAAGAAGGAGGTGGTTGACAAGCGTCTGTTCTTTGTTGAGGTAAGTACAATTATGGATTTGCTGCCTTCTGTATGCCGATTGTTTCAATATGAGGAATTTCACTCGGTAGAAGAAATTTTCGCATATATTGAAGATGTGGTTAATTTCTTGGGTGGAAGTTTGCCGGTTGCCGGAGTTGATGGGAATATGGATTTGGAGCGCTTTTTCATTTGTCGTTATTTGGATTCTTTATCTGAATTGAAAGAAATGATGCGTTTGTATGATATTGGTGATGTTTCTGATAAGACGTTGTTTTTTCTCATCGAGCGAATGATTTCCGGCTCTGTTGTGGCTTTCGAAGGAGAGCCTATGCAAGGTTTGCAAGTGATGGGTGTGCTTGAAACTCGTCTTTTGGATTTTAGAAACATCATAATATTCTCAATGAATGAAAAGGTGTTTCCTGCAAGACATTATACTCGTTCTTTTATTCCGGAGTCATTAAGAGCAGCTTATGGAATATCTACTTATCATAAGCAGGATTCTATGTTTACATATTATTTTTATCGGATGATAAGTAGGGCGGAGAATGTGTTTTTACTATATGATTCGCGCACACAGGGTGTTGCAAGCGGAGAGGTGTCGCGTTATATATCACAGCTTAAGCAACTTTATAAAAGAGGGCAGTGTAAGGATTATTTTTATAGCTATGATGTATTGTTGCCTGTTGACCAGGAGATGGCAATAAATAAAAGTGCGGAAATAATGTCAAGGCTGTTGAAATATACGGAACCTGATTCCGGAATGAATTTTTCTGCGAGTATGGTAAATACATATTTGGAATGTCCTGTACGATTCTATTTTAAATACGTGGAAGGAATCCGGGAGGAGGATGAAATGAAAGACTTTGTTGACAGCGCTACTTTCGGGACAATTGTACATGAGGTAATGCAACAGATATATGACGCTGTGCCGGAAAAGAATGGTAAAAGATTGGTGGAAAAATCTTTTCTGGATAGATTTGCTCATTCGGATTCGATGGAATTGCGTAGGATAGTGGCAAATGTTGTTAAGCAGGAATATGATAAAAATGGTAATGGTGGCGGTGATGTCGATGTTATAAACAATATTGTAATATATTATATTGTTCCGATATTGAAATATGATATGGGGCTAATCCCTTTTGAATACATAGGTAGTGAGCTGGAGCAAACATTCCGATGGAATTTGGGTAAAGATTTGGTGATAAACTACAAGCAGAAGATTGACCGTCTTGACCGCTCTGAAGGGACATTAAAGATAGTGGATTACAAGACTGGGAACGACGATGTGAGTGTTAAGGATTTGGATTCCATATTTGAGGGCAATAATTCTGCCGGTCATAAAAAAGCTGTTTTGCAGATATTGCTTTATTGTAATGCCTATGCTGCAATTAGTGGATGCGATGACGACATTAAGCCTGTGATATACAAAGTAAGGGATATAAGAAAAATGTCGCCAGAGGATAAGTTCGGTATAAAGTTAGGGACGAGGGATGTGATGACGACATATAGGAATGGCATTTTTGATAAGGAGTTTATGGATAAGTTCAGAACGGTCGCCACTGATATTCTTGATCCGGAAGTGCCTTTTAAACAGACAGTTTATCGTGATAAATGTGTGTATTGTCCCTTTGCAGAAGCCTGCGGACGGGATTAGAAGTGTGTAAGTTTAAACGTGGGGTATTTTGCCATATATATTACAAACGGGGACTTGTCGTTTCCCAAAAGAGGAATTTCGGATATTTTTTTTGCGCAATACAGCATCCCGTACTTTGGAATGGCTTGTGTGTAAGCGTCTAATGTCTCAAGAATGTCATTTCTGACTGTTCGGCATATTATGGCTATTCCTTCGATAAAGAGTGTGTGGGCTGTTTCTTGAGTTGCGGGATAATGTCTGATGGTTTTTCCATCGGATTCAAAAATGTGCAGATGCCACACTTCTCCTTCATATATGGTGTAATGTGCTAATATGCGTTGATAAAGGCTATCGGACATTTTTCACTTTACGCTGGAAATTGTGAAAATTGTAGCGGTCGCTGTTCAGACGTGAACGGTAGAGCATAATACTGTCGGTGAATACGGCATCTTCTTCTTCCATTTTGTAAATCAGATATCCATATACACGTGTCACGTTCAGTGTTGAATCTGATTGTAATGTCAGCTTTGCAGTTTCATCAGGCTTGATGTTCTGTGAATGATATTCAGAAGACCCGTCGTCATAATCAACGGCAATAAGTGCATTCCCTTCTTTTGTCGCATTATATAATATGAACCGCCATTCATAGCGGTCGCCGGCCTTGCTGTTATTGTCAGCAGGAAGAGAGAATGCTATCTGGGCGTCTTTGCCCAAGCGTTTGCGGTCGAATATTATGTGTGGTGTCGATGCCCAAATATCGACACTGTCGCCTGATAATGTCATTTTCTCACCCGCTTCTTTAGCTTCGGCTATGATTCTTTTTTGTCTGTCCTTTAATATTTTTACCACATTGTCATATACTTCTGTATAGACATCAAGATTATGACCGTACCATATCAGGGATGTGTCAAATTGCTCTTCCGACACTCCGTGTTTTGCAAATATGGATTCGCGAAGTACTTCTTTTGTGGAATCTTCTTTATAATGCTGTTTGTCAAATGTCACAACGGCATCAGCTTCGTGGATGTCGGCAAGCAGCATTGCCATATCGTTCTCGCTGATGACATAGTCGGGTGTTTTGCTGCAAGAAGCAAGTGACACAATCATAAGAAATATGAAAGGTTGCCATTTCATAAATCGTTGTTTTCTGCTTTTTTCTGTTGTTCTTCCGGATTCGATGCAAGGTATTTTGAATAGAATAATATGAAAGCTATTATTCCTGCAGAGATTGCGGCATCAGCAAGGTTGAAGACCGGTTGAAAGAATATGAAATGTTCGCCGCCTACTCCCGGCATCCATTCCGGCCAATCCCATGAAGCTATCGGAAAATAGAACATATCCACCACTTTCCCGTGTAGAAAAGAAGCATATCCTCCTGCGTCAGGGAATATTTGTGCCAATGTATAGGGTGTGGATTCGCTGAATATCATTCCATAGAACATACAGTCGATTACGTTGCCTATCGCGCCGGCCGTGATAAGCGACAGGCATACGAAGAATCCTCGTGAGTAGTAGCTGTTGTTACGGATTCTTATTAATATGTAGATTAACGCTATGGATGCGATGATTCGGAATAGGGTAAGAAACAGCTTGCTCCCGAGCTCTATGCCGAAAGCCATCCCGGGATTCTCTATGAAATTAAGTTTGAACCAGCTTGTTATTTCAAGTGATTCATAGAGATAAAAATGAGTTTTCACCCATATTTTTAATATTTGGTCAGCAATTATCACCATAAGGATGATAATTGCTGACAAATATCCGTTGGTCAACCTGAAACGCATTAATTCTTTTTGGCTTGGTTGTTTTTCACTTCAATGCTTAATGTGGCGTGAGGCACTGCGCGCAGACGCTCTTTGGGAATCAGTTTGCCTGTCTCGCGGCAGATGCCGTAAGTTTTGTTCTCAATTCTTACAAGGGCGGCTTTCAGGTGCTGTATGAATTTCATTTGGCGTTGTGCCAAGCGGCCTGATTCTTCCTTATTAAGTGTGTTTGCGCCTTCTTCAAGCACTTTGAATGTAGGCGATGTGTCAGCGGTGTCATTACCGTCGGAGTTTGTTACATCGCTTTTCAGAAGCTCGTAATCCTTATAGGCTTTTTCGAGCTTGGCAAGAATTATTTCCTTGAATTCCTGCAATTCTTCATCGGAATATCTTGTCTTTTCTGCCATAGTTATTGATTTTTAAAGTAATTATTTTATTCGCAAATTTTTACGGATGCGTAAAGGTTGTCGAGTCCTTCAAGCTCAATCTTGTCAGACTCGGCAATTTCGCCGATTGTAAGGCTGTTGGCCAATACCTGCCGGGCGATATAGTCGGAGAATTGCTTTACGGCCTTGTCCGTATCTTCATTGGATGAAATCACCACGTCGATACGGTCGGTGATGTCAAATCCTTGATTCTTTCGTATATTTTGTATCCTGTTGACTATTTCTCGTGCAATTCCTTCGTTGCGAAGCTCTTCTGTTACAGTTATGTCGAGGGCTACTGTCAGGTTGCCTTCGTTTGTAACAAGCCATCCTGGAATGTCTTCCGATATTATTTCGACATCATCCAGCTCGACAGTTGCATTGGTCTCACCAATGGTGAATATGAATTTTCCATCACGTTCCATTGCTGCTATGTCTGATTGTTGCATTGCTGCTATGGCTGCTGCGACTTGTTTCATAGCAGGACCGAATTTTGGACCGAGCTTTTTGAAGTCTGGACGCACTTTCTTTATGAGCACACCATTTTCGGCTCCGACATAACGGATTGTTTTTACATTAACTTCGTTAATTATCAGTTGGCTCATCGCATCGATGCTCCTCTTTTGTTCGTCGCCTGTTACAGGTATCATAATCTGTGAAAGAGGCTGGCGCACTTTTAGATTTGCTTTGCGGCGCAGAGCGAGGGTCATGGATGTGATTTCCTGAGCGAGCTTCATGTCTTTTTCAAGCTTCTTGTCAACTATGTTCTCATTTGTTTGCGGGAACAGGGCAAGATGTACAGATTTGCGTGTGCCTTTTGTCACTGATGTCAAGTCTGTGTATAGGCGGTCGGCAAAGAATGGTGATACCGGTGCCATTAATAATGCGACTGTTTCCAAGCATTGGTACAGTGTCTGGAATGCCGACAGCTTGTCAGCAGTCATATCCCCACGCCAGAAACGGCTGCGGTTGAGGCGTACATACCAGTTGCTGAGGTTGTCGCAAACGAATTCCGATATTGCGCGTGCCGCTTTTGTCGGCTCGTAGTCGTCGAGGTCGGCTTCCACTTCTTTAATCAGAGTGTTGAGCAACGACAGTATCCATCGGTCGATTTCCGGACGTTCCGTGTAGCTTATCTGTTCGGCTGAATTGTCAAAATTATCGACGTTTGCATAAAGTGCAAAGAAGGAGTATGTATTGTAGAGTGTGCCGAAGAACTTACGGCTCACTTCTTCAACTCCGGCCGTGTCGAATTTCAGATTGTCCCATGGCGACGAGTTGGAAATCATATACCAGCGCAATGGGTCTGTTCCGTATTTTTCGATTGCGCCGAACGGATCGACCGCATTACCAAGGCGTTTGCTCATCTTGTTGCCGTTCTTGTCGAGAACAAGCCCATTGGAAATTACGGATTTGTATGCGACGCTGTCGAATACCATTCCGGCTATGGCATGGAGGGTAAAGAACCATCCGCGTGTCTGGTCGACTCCCTCGGCAATGAAATCGGCCGGATAGACTTCGCGTTTGTCGAATGCCTCCTTGTTCTCGAAAGGATAATGTATTTGCGCGTATGGCATTGAGCCTGAGTCGAACCATACGTCAATCAGGTCACTTTCGCGGCGCATTTCCTTGCCGTCGGACGATACGAGCAAAATATAGTCCACGTATGGACGGTGCAAATCGATTTTATTATAGTTTTCAGCGGAATAGTCGCCCGGAACGAATCCTTTTTCTTTCAGCGGATTCGATTCCATGATGCCGGCTGCTACCGCTTTTTCTATTTCGTTATAGAGTTCTTCTACGCTGCCGATACACTTTTCTTCTGTTCCATCGGCTGTACGCCAGATAGGAAGGGGAGTGCCCCAGTAGCGGCTGCGTGAAAGGTTCCAGTCCTGAAGGTTCTCGAGCCATTTGCCGAAGCGTCCTGTCCCTGTCGACTGCGGCTTCCAGTTGATTGTAGTGTTGAGCTCCATAAGGCGTTCGCGCGATGCTGTGGTGCGGATGAACCAGCTATCGAGAGGATAATAGAGCACAGGCTTGTCTGTACGCCAGCAATGCGGGTAGTTGTGTACGTGTTTCTCAATCTTGAACACTTTGCCTTGCTGTTTCAGAACCATACAGATTACTATGTCGAGTGTTTCGGCCGATTGAGCGGCTTTCTCGTCATATTTGCCGTCGACAGTAAATTGCGGGTCATAGGCGTTCTTTACCCATTTACCCTCGAATTGCTTGTATTCTTCGACGTTTACGCATTCGTCCACGAATTTTTCATCCAATTCGTCAAGAATGTAGAATTTACCTGTCAGATCGACCATCGGGCGTGTTTCGCCTTTCTTGTTTATCATAAACAATGACGGTATTCCAGCCTGGCGTGCCACGAATGCGTCGTCGGCACCGAATGTAGGCGCGATATGGACGATACCGGTACCGTCTTCTACGGTTACGTAATCGCCTTGTATCACGCGGAACGCTTTGCTCTCGGCATCGTGCCAGTCGCCGTTGCCGTCGGTTTCTACGGGTTTCACCCACGGCAGGAGCTGTTCATATTCCATTCCTACCAATTCCGGACCTTTGTATTCGCCTACGACTTCAAACGGTATGAGTTTGTCGCCCGGTTTGAACTCGTCGAGTGCTATGCCTTCGGCTTTCTTGTTGAAATGGTTGTAGAGCAGTGCTTTTGCAAGCACTACGGTAATCTTTTCTCCGTTGTAAGGATTATATGAGCGCACAGCAACATAGTCGATTTTCGGCCCTACGCAGAGCGCCGTGTTTGAAGGCAGTGTCCACGGGGTGGTGGTCCATGCCAAGAAGTAGGACGTTCCCCATCCAGTCATTTCCGGTTTCGGGTCTTTGATGCGGAACATTGCCGTGCAGGTGGTATCTTTCACGTCGCGGTAGCATCCCGGCTGGTTGAGCTCGTGCGAGCTCAATCCCGTGCCTGCCGCAGGTGAATACGGCTGTATGGTATATCCTTTATAAAGATAGTTCTTTTTATACAATTGCTGCAGCAGCCACCATACGGATTCGATGTAGCGGTTGTCGTAGGTGATATACGGGTTTTTCATATCCACCCAATAGCCCATCTTGTGGGTAAGGTCTTCCCACTCTTTGGTGTACTTCATCACCTCGCGGCGGCAAGCTGAATTGTAATCGTCAACTGATATTTTTTTCCCGATGTCCTCTTTTGTTATGCCGAGCGATTTCTCAACGCCGAGCTCTACGGGCAGTCCATGGGTGTCCCAACCTGCCTTGCGCATCACACGGAAGCCTTTCATCGTCTTGTAGCGACAGAAAATGTCCTTTATGGTGCGTGCCATCACGTGATGTATGCCCGGCATACCGTTGGCAGAAGGTGGCCCTTCATAGAAAACGAAGGACGGGCATCCCTCTCGTTCTTTTATGCTTTCTGCAAACACGTTCTCGGCATCCCATTCAGCAAGTACTTCCTTGTTGATGTCCGACAAGTTGAAACTGTTATATTCTTTAAATTTATTTTTCATCAAAGTAAACCTGTTACAAAATTTTTCCGCAAAGTTACACCTTTTTTCTATTGAATGAAACCCTGCCGTGGATTTAATATATCAGTAGCGGTAGATTTTACGCAGGGCTTTCAGAAACCAGATTATTACACGTGATGATTCTTGTTGTGCCTTAGGATACTTTTTGTATTGTGCAAGATTGCTTGAATATGGCTCAAGATAGCGGTACATCCAGTCAGGTGTTATTTTTTCCACAATTTTCTTGTCGGAAGTTATAACGTAGCACGTTTTGGGTGCCATTTCTGGTTGTAATGTCCCCATTATTCCTTCGGCAATGGTCACGAATAGCCCTCCATCATCGTCCTTGTCGAGCATCACTATTATCTTGTCTTTTTCCAGACGGTACGCACGGGCATATCCATCGCCCAGAAACACACCGTCACAACGCAAATCCTTGCAGTTCACATAAAGAGAATCTTCGTAGATGAGGTATCTTACTTTTTCGGCAAGGAATTGGTCTATGGAATCGTTGCCTGATTTCAACCGGAAATCAGCTCCTCCTTTCCAGTATTTTTCTGTTTCTCCGCGTCGTTCGAAAGTCAGCTTAAGACTGTCGGGCGTTAATGGTGTGAAATTGCGGCTCACGTATTGGTCATAGTCAGTGCAATACCAGTTTTTTGCAAAAACCGGTATTGTGGCTACTAATGACAATATGATAGCTAAAATACTTGTTTTCATTATTGTTTTGTTTTGATGCCGAACTTCGTGCCGCCTTTGCCTGTGAGGTTGAAAATGTTGTGGTCGAAGTTGGTGGTTTTCAGTCCTTGTTCGCGCTTGCGTTTAAGAGCCAATGCCACGAGCTCGTCCATCAGTTTGTCGAAACTTGTTTCGGTCGCTTCCCACAGATAGAATGAAAGCGAGCCAGGGATTGTGTTGATTTCGTTCACATACACGTCGTTGGTGTTTGCGTCAACCATAAAGTCCACACGGCTTACACCGTGGCACGACAATACGCGGAATGTCTCTCCTGCAAGATGGCGTATGCGGTCAGTGATTTCTTGCGGAAGGTCGGCCGGTATGCGCTTCTGGGAAGCCTGCATTCCTCGCTCGGTTTTTGTACCTCCCATATATTTGTCCTCGTAGGTGAGAAAGTCGCCGCTCTTGATTGGCTCTTCAAGAATGGATGTGCGGTAGTCGTCGCAATCGCCGAGTACGGAACAGTTGATTTCTTTCAGGTTTTCCACCATATCTTCCACTATTATCCGTGTGGAATATTTTTCGGCGTTTTCGATGCTTTCCACCAATTCATCACGGTTGGCAGCGCGGCTTATTCCTACGCTTGATCCAAGGTTTGCAGGCTTGACGATTACCGGATAACCGATTCTCTTTTCCACCTCATTGATTAATGTGTCTTTCTGGCGGTACCATTGCTTGTCGGTAAACCATACATAATCGACTACAGGAATGCCACATTCTTTCAGAATCATTTTCATCGTGATTTTGTCCATGCCGTTTGCTGATGACACAGTGTTGCATCCTGCATATGGTATGCCGATTGTCTCAAGCACGCCCTCGAAAATGCCGTCTTCGCCGTTTGTTCCGTGAAGCACTGGGATTACTACGTCGATTGTAGCATAAACGTTTGAACCGAACAGTTTGGTTTTTGCTTTATAAAGGTTGAAATCACCGAATTCCGGGCGCATAAACACTTCTTCGCATTTGCCGGTCAATGCTTTCATATCTCGGTAGTTGGCAACATCGAAAAGAGCGTCGCCTGTGTACCATCTGCCTTGTTTTGATATATATACAGGGATTACGTTGTATTTGTCCCTGCCCATTGCATGCATTGCCTGTGATGCTGAAATCACGGAAATCTCGTGTTCTACCGAGCGTCCTCCGAAAAAGACTGCAACATTCGTTTTCATTTGTCGTTATATGTTTTTTGTTGTTTTATTTAAATGTGTCAGGCAAGTCGTTTTCGTAAAGCACGGTGTCGCCTTGCCGTAATATCGTGCCGAGCACTTTTTGTGCTTCGGTGAAAGATTCAACTGTGTATAAGTTTTTCTCATCGAATTTTTTGCTGCGTATTCCGGAAACTATGGCGTCGCGGTTATATTGTCCCACGATGATTGCCACATCGCAAGCCTTAGCTATGGATTCACCGAATATGCGGTTGTATTCCTCTTGCTTGCTTCCAAGTTCTATCATTCCTGGTGTTACTATGATTCGTTTGCCACCTGTCATACGCGAAAGCACGTCCAATGCCATACGTGAGCCGTCGGGGTTGGAGTTGAATGCGTCATCGATTATGGTCACTCCGCCCGGTGTACGTTTCATATTAAGGCGATGTTCTACCTGCTCGATTTTGCAGACGGCATAGCGTATTCTCTCGTCGCTAACGCCAAGCTCAATTGCCACGATAACGGCACCCATAAGGTTGGAGATGTTGCATTCACCCACGAGCTTCGTTTCTAATTGCAGCGTCTTTCCGTTGCCTTCTATCGTGAATTTTGTGCCGTGTGCGCTATATTCTATGTCTGTGGCCTTGTAATCTGCATTGGCGGTGCGTTTTATGGCATAACGCAGTGTCTTCACGTTGTCGGTCTTGCGGTTCGCCACGTACTCGAAATCGTCGTTAAGCACGGCGAGACCGTCGGATGGCAGAGCGTCGGCAAGCTCGAATTTTGTGCGTTGCACGTTCTCGATTGTCTTGAACGATTCAAGGTGTTGTTCGCCTACGGCTGTTATTATTCCTATTTGCGGATGAACGATGTCGCATATTTCTTTTATGTCGCCCGGCTGTTTTGCTCCCATCTCCACGATGAAAACGTTGTTGTACGGCTTCAGTTGCTCGCGCACGGTGCGTACCACGCCCATCGGCGTGTTGAAGCTTCCGGGAGTCATAAGGACGTCGAACTGCTCGCTCAATATGCGGTAGAGGTAATGCTTTGTGCTTGTCTTGCCATAGCTGCCGGTTATGCCTATTATTTTCATGTCGGGCATTTGGGCGAGTATGCGTTTTGCATCGTCAACATACATTTTGTTGATTGCCGCTTCTACCGGATGCATCATCCAGTTGGAGAACAGCAGCAGCATCCACGACAGCACAGCCAGCAGCAACAATGCCACCGGTATTGCCGTATATGCGTATCCTGCTCCGCAATATGCTCCTAAGCAGAAGATTACTGAAGTGACAATCATTGTAATCAATAACCGCCACGCTCGTTTGGTCATTACTAAAGGCTTCTTGTATTTCTTGCGTGCAAGTATTACCAATTTGAATATGATGACCGCTAAGGCGATAAGCGCGACTATGAATGTGTGGACAAACGCTACTGCCAGTAATATGATGAAATCAATCATCCGGCTTATGCGTACCGAGTCTTTGTTGCTACGCCACCAGCGCAGATAGCGGTCGTTGCGGTAGGAATTCTGTTGCATCATCTGTATATCGGTACGGTAGCGCATTACCAGATATATTGCGGTGACTACGGTAAGCAGCAGAATTGATATGGCATATATACTAAGCATATTCTATATGGTTTGTTTGTCTTTTTCTAAAAAGCTGTTGATTACAGTTCGGAATTGATATGGGTTCTCTAAAAAACTGTAATGTCCTACACCCGGGAATTCCACCAATCCGGCATCCGGGATAAGTTTCTCCATTTTCTTTGCGTCGGCGATGGGGGTTGCGGTATCTGCCGCTCCCCAGACGAGCAGGGTGGGGCATTTTATAGATGGCATTGCATAACGCAGGTCTTCGTTTACCACGCGGCTCATTATCTGGCGCATTTTTGCCGATGCTTGGCTGTAGTCGCTCGACCCTACCTTTTTTCTGTACTGGTTGAGCAATCGCTCCGCCTTTTCTTTGCCGAAAAGTAGCGGCAATGTGTGGCGCACGGCTTTGTAAGAATAGACCTTGCAATAATATGACAATGTGCGGCGTGGCTTTATTCCCGCGGCATCCACTAATATAAGCTTATGCGTTTTATTGCGCGAAGCAAGCAATATGCCTACACGTCCGCCGAATGAATGCCCTAACAGAATCGGATTTTCAATTTTTTCTGCTTTGAAGAATTCCTCCATCATACGGGTGTATTCTTCCATTCCCCATACGTCTTCCGGTTCGGTGCTCTTGCCGAATCCAGGAAAATCGACATTATAGACCTTGAACGATGGTGTGAGGAATTGCTCGATGCTGGTGAGCGTGGTGTGGTTGCAACCCCAGCCGTGCATAAGCACAACTGGCTTGCCTTCGCCTTCAACCGTGTAGTTGAAGCTCACGCCGCATATATTCAATTGTTTCTCCATATTGTTCGCTTAACGACACGCAAAGATACTATCTTTGTCTCGCAATAGAAAATTTATTTGTTTGCTTGTTTGCTCAGTTTTTAGATATTCAAAGATGCTCCTTTTATTTTATGCGTAAACATAGTATCTTTGCAGAAAAATTTCAATAATATTGGTATGGCTTTAAGTGAGTTGACAGCAGTTTCCCCGGTTGATGGGCGTTATCACGGCAAGACAGAGGCTCTTGCGGGGTATTTTTCGGAATATGCATTGATACGCTACCGGGTTAAAGTTGAGATAGAATATTTCATTGCTCTGTGCGAGTTGCCTTTACCGCAGCTTTCACAGGTCGATAAGAATCTTTTCCCGGCGTTGCGTGGTATTTACGAGGATTTCTCGGTTGAGGACGCGCAGAAAGTAAAAGGCATCGAGAGTGTGACGAACCACGACGTCAAGGCTGTAGAGTATTTTATCAAGGAAAAATTCGATGCGTTCGGATTGCACCAATATAAGGAATTCATTCATTTTGGCTTGACTTCGCAGGACATCAACAACACTTCGTTTCCGATGATGATACGCGATGCTGTGAAGGAAGCCTATTTGCCGCTGCTCGATGAATTGGTGGTATTGTTGGACAAGTATGCGGATGAATGGAACGATATCCCGATGCTTGCTAAGACCCATGGGCAGCCGGCGTCGCCTACACGTCTCGGAAAGGAGATAGAGGTGTTTGCATACCGTTTGAAAAAGCAGCGTGAATTGCTGTTGCAAGTGCCGGTAAGCGGAAAGTTCGGAGGCGCTACCGGTAATTTCAATGCCCATCGTGTAGCTTTCCCGGCAATTGATTGGCTGGGATTCGCGAAATCATTCCTGAACGATAAGCTTGGAATCGAACGCGAGGAATGGACTACACAGATTTCCAATTATGACAATCTCGCTGCTTTGTTCGAAGCTTTGGCACGTGTGAATACTATTATGATTGACCTCGACCGTGATTTCTGGCAATATATTTCTATGGAGTATTTCAAGCAGAAGATAAAAGCCGGAGAAGTGGGGTCATCGGCAATGCCGCACAAGGTGAACCCGATAGATTTCGAGAATTCCGAAGGCAACCTTGGAATAGCGAACGCCATCTTCCTGCATCTTGCCACTAAGCTGCCTGTATCGAGACTGCAGCGCGACTTGACCGATTCTACCGTGTTGCGCAATGTAGGCGTACCGTTGGCACACACTATGATAGCGATTAAGAGCACGTTGAAAGGCTTGCATAAGCTGCTGCTTAATCAGGATGCAATCAACCGCGATCTTGATAATATGTGGAACGTAGTGGCTGAAGCTATTCAAACGATTCTTCGCCGTGAGGGATATGAGAAACCCTACGAGACATTGAAGGCGCTGACACGTACAAACAGCAAGGTGGATGCGGAAAGCATTTCCAATTTTATCGATACGCTTAATGTCAGTGATGCGGTCAAAGCGGAATTGAAGGCTATCACTCCGCACAATTATACGGGCTTTTAAGTAAATGAACTTCTTCAATAATCGATTTCATTAAGAAAGAAGATTGTTGAAATTAAATAAATGGAAGAAAAGCGCCTGCTGGGAAATCGTATTCCTATTTGGCGCTTTTTTATATTGTGTTTAGGCTTTGTGGATTTTGTCGGGATTACGTGTGATGAATTCTTTCCATGATTTACATCCTGACGGAATTTTTGGCCGTGCTGATTCATAAAAATGGCATAGTGCTACAGCGAGCGCATCGGTAGCGTCAAGATGAGGGTCGATTGATTCTTTCGGGATATTGAGGATGCGTCGCAACATTTCTGCAACTTGGTCTTTCGAAGCGCCGCCATTCCCTGTTATGGATTGTTTGACTTTCAATGGTGCATATTCGGAGATGGGAATGTCTCGTAGTAGGGCTGCAGCCATTGCCACTCCTTGTGCTCTTCCTAATTTAAGCATTGATTGTACGTTCTTTCCGTAGAAAGGGGCTTCTATCGCCATTTCGTCAGGCAGATATTGTTCTACAAGATTCGTTACACGTTCAGATATTCGGCGTAAACGCAAATAATGATCATCGAATTTGTTAAGCATCAGCACTCCCATCGCTATCATTGACGGTTTGTGGTGTTTAACTCCTAGAATGCCGTATCCCATTACGTTGGTCCCGGGGTCAATGCCGATTATTATGCGGTCCCATTCCAATTCTTTTCCTGTCATAGCTCCATTTCTTCTAAAAGTGTTGAGAAACCAGCCACTGTGTTGCCGAATTTTTTACCTATTGTTTCTAAAAGAATGTTGCCGGTCATTTTGTACCAGCGTGATAAATCCTCTAATGATTTTGTTCGGAATTGCAAGGAATAACTTTGCCCCTGGTTGTCTTCTTTGTGATTGAATATGCGTGTCAGGCGCGGCTCAATCAATATGCCGTTGGCTAATGCTGCAGGGACGTATTCTTGTTTTATCCAATTGATGAATTCATCAATTATAGAATCATCTGCATGGAAGGTTGTATTGTAAATTATCATTGGATTAATACTGTTTTATAATGTGAATGATGCAGACACCCCGAAATGAATTCCGTCGGAAACTGGGGCTATTGACAGGTTGTGTTTTTTAGCAAATGGACGTGTGAAAATGTATGCGCTGCCAGCTCCGATGGCAGCTCCTGTAACTACGTCCCACCAGTCGTGCTTTTTACCGAAAGTACGGCTCCATCCGACGTAGGTTGCCAATACGTATGCAGGAGCGCCGAATTTCCATCCATATCGCCGTTGTACGAATCCGGCGTTTGCGAATAAAATACTTGTATGTGCAGACGGGAATGAATGGTTGTCGCTTCCGTCTGGTCGCTGCTTCTTTACGGTGTATTTAAGCAGATATGTGGCTCCGAGCGTTGTAGCTGTAGTAAATGCTGCTTGTTTCAATCCTGTCCAATCCTTTTCAATTATGACTCCGGTAAAAGTTGCTAATGGCATTGCCACAAGCAGCACATCGCCTGATGTCTTTACCCCTTTGCGTGCGTCGCTAAGCTCAATCTGCGACATTGATGAAAAAGGTATGGATAATAAAAACACCAATATTACTATATGTTTCATCTTATTAAAACAGATTGATGATTTTAGGTACGAAGATAATAAGACCTGCGGTTGCTGCTGCAATGGCGGTCAATAAGACGGCTCCGGCTGCAATATCCTTTGTCCGTTTTACGGCTTCATCATAGCTGGATGAGACCCGGTCGGAAAGGGTCTCTATTGCGGAGTTGAAGCTTTCGGCAGCAAGTACTGCTCCAATGCATAATACGATAACGGTCCATTCAATTGCTGATATGTTGAAAATGATTCCAGCCGTTACCGCACATATGGCAGCTATGCAGTGTATCCTTGCATTGTGCTCTGTAGAAATGAGCGACCATATCCCAGCGAATGCATAGCGGAAACTTTTTGCGCGTTTCTTCCAGCTGAATTTCTCTTTCTTCATATTGACATGGATGATGTGATGTTTGAGTGTGAAAACGGCTGAGTAGTTTGATTGTTATTGACATCGGCAGTACAATGTCGTGTTTGCTATATTGTACTGCCGATGTGGTTTATAGTTTTGTGTCAGAACATTTTTTCCGGATATTCTCCCTTGGCATGTAATTCCGCAAATTTAGCTACTACTGTCGGGCGGTCTTCTGAATATGTGACGCCAAACCATTTAGATGTCGTGTCGAGCACTTTTACGGTTGCTTTGCCATTGGTAATCATTTCATTGACTACAGAGGGAATGAAAAATTCTGCTTTAGGTTTGTCGATGTCCCTTTTTAAGAAGTCAATGAAGGAAGTTTCGCTATAGTTGAAATAGTCAGGAGTGAATCCCCACATATTCATGGATACGGGGGTGTTCGGTGCAAGTTCCTGCACTTCTCCGTTTTCATCAGGGAATACGATTCTGCCTTTTTCATCGTAGCCTATGGCTGTACGTTCCACAACGGTGTCGAGAAAACCGTTTACCACATTGCACACGCCGCGTGACACCGTGCCGCTTTCTGATACGGTGTTTCCCACGCGAAAGCCTACCATACAATAATCGCCTTCGTGGTCGTGATTGCGCGACAGTTCTTTTGCAAGGACTTCAAATGAGTCGCGCCCATAGAAATCATCGGCATTGATGACTGCGAATGGTTCGTGTATCACATTTTTGCCCATAAGCACTGCGTGATTTGTCCCCCATGGCTTTGTTCGTCCTTCTGGACAGGAAAATCCTTCCGGCAGGTCGTTGACTGATTGGAATACGACTTCTACAGGAATGTGGTTTTCATATTTTGACAGAATTTTTTTTCTGAAATCCTGCTCAAAGTCTTTGCGAATTACAAACACAACTTTTCCGAATCCGCTTCGGATTGCGTCGTAAACGGAATAATCCATTATTGTTTCACCGTGAGGACCGAGTCCGTCAAGTTGCTTCAACCCTCCATAGCGGCTCCCCATACCGGCAGCGAGTACAAATAGTGTAGGTTTCATTTTATTGTCAGTATTTAATTCCGAATTTGAAAATTATGGTTTCGTCGTATTTCTCTCCCGGATTAAGCAATTGTGACGGGAATTGCGGTTTGTTGGGAGCATCTGGCATACCTTGGCATTCTATTGCAATTCCGTCGTAGTCGAGGTATCCGCCTCCACTTTTACCACGTGGGCTGCCCGATAGCCAATTGCCTGTATATACGTGTACCGACGGTTGCGTGGATTCTATTTCAAGCGTGCGTCCGGTCGCATCGTCGGATAAGCATGCAACGGTTTTCAGCTCTCCTTTTTTCCAGTCGTCCACAACCCAGGTGTTATCATAGCCTTTGGCATATTTTAGCTCAGGGAAATCGGCTTCAATATCCTGACCGATGATTTTCTCTTCACGGAAGTCCATCGGAGTCCCCTCGACGGAAGCGAATTCGCCGGTTGGCACAAGATTTTCATCTGTGGAAAGATACTGGGTCGCTGGTATCCATAATCTTTCACCAAGTACACACCCGCTGCGTTCGCCAGCCAGATTGAAGTAGGTGTGGTTGGTTAGATTTATTATGGTTTTCTTGTCGGTGGCAGCACGTAGTCTGATGGTGAGCTGATTGTCGTCGCTCCATATGTATTGTGCGGTGATTGCGAGTTGTCCTGGATAACCTTCATCTCCGTCGTTGCTTACTAAAGAAAACATTACGCCATTGGAAAGCGGTTGCGATTCCCATATCCTGTTGGCAAATCCTTCAGGACCTCCGTGGAGGGCGTCTTTTCCGCAGTTTTGCGCTAATTGGTATTCTGTCTCGTCGATGTTGAATTTTCCATCGGCAATCCGTCCGGCATATCTTCCGACTGTTTTCCCGGCGTGTGGTGCATCATAAAGATAATCGGATGGATTTGCATAGCCGAGTACAACATCGTGGTATCTGCCGTTTCTGTCAGGAACGATAATTGATATGATGCCTGCGCCAAGCGATGACAGCACGACGCTTGCGCCATTCTTATTCGTTAGTTTGTAAAGGGTTATTTCCCCCTTTTCTGATTCAGTAGTCCATTTTCTCTGTTTCATAATCCTCAGTGTCTCATTTGTTATTCCTTTTTCATAGTTGTTCAGGTACGCTACCTATTGTATTACGGCAAAGATAGTGAAAGTTGTGATAAATGCAAAGCATATCTAATGGTCTTTGTATTGCGCTCTACTTTTATTATCTTTGATGCGATATTAAATCGGATGTAATTATGGGAGAATTGGAGAACAAAGGAATATCAAAGGTGTTTTTCACCAATTTCCGTTGCAAGCCCGATGAGGGGCCTGTGGACAAGTTGAAACGGCTGATTAAATCGGCCGGATTTGGCGATGTTGATATGGACGGTAAGTTTGTCGCGGTCAAGATGCATTTTGGTGAGCTTGGCAATATGGCTTATTTGCGACCGAATTATGCTAAGGCGGTAGCCGATTTTGTCGTGAAATGTGGTGGAAAACCATTTCTGACGGATTGTAATACTCTGTATCCGGGAAGCCGTAAGAATGCCATTGAACATTTGTATTGTGCTTGGGAGAATGGTTTTACTCCTTTATCGGCTGGATGTCCTGTGATTATTGGTGACGGACTGAAAGGCACTGACGATGTGGCAGTGCCGGTTGTTGGTGGAGAATATGTGAAGGATGCAAAAATCGGACGGGCGGTGATGGATGCGGATATATTCGTGTCGCTTACCCATTTTAAAGGTCACGAAATGACTGGTTTTGGCGGTGCAATCAAAAATATTGGTATGGGATGTGGCTCTCGTGCCGGTAAAAAGGAACAGCATTGCAACGGCAAGGCGATTATTGACGAGGAGGCGTGCCGTGGATGCAAGCGTTGTATGAGTGAATGTGCCAATAATGGGCTTGTATTTGATGAGAAACGTCGAAAAATGACCGTCAATCAGGACAATTGTGTGGGTTGCGGACGATGTATAGGCGCTTGTAATTTTGATGCTATAGATTTTGCTCAGGATGCTGCTGTGAAAGAGTTGAATTGCCGTATGGCTGAATATGCTAAGGCGGTAGTGTACGGGCGTCCGAATTTCCATATATCGCTGGTGTGTGATGTGTCGCCTACGTGCGACTGCCATGCTGGCAACGACGCTCCGATCATAGCGGATGTTGGAATGTTTGCCTCTTTCGACCCGTTGGCACTGGATCAGGCTTGTGTGGATGCTTGTCTGAAGCAGACTCCGCTGCCAGGAAGCCAGTTGACAGACGAGATGGAGAATCCGCATTTTTGTGACCATCACGACCATTTCGACAATACAAATCCGAATGCCGAATATAAGACATGCCTTGAGCATGCTGAAAAAATAGGTCTGGGGAGCAGGAAATACGAATTGGTTTATGTGAAATGATTATTTTTTTCGAAAAGGAATTAAAATAGCCGGTGTTTCGCAACAGCGGCTATAAATAAATCTACAATCTATAAAAACATATATATTTCGAAAAAAGCGGTTAATAATATGCCCCAAATATAGGATGTTTTTTTGAAATAGCAAAACTTTTTTAAGAAAAAATTAAGTAATTATTTCGATGGTATGCAATTTTGCATAAAAAATATTCCAAGTTGTCCATAAATACAGATGTGATTGTATAAATGGTATGATGTGCAGGTTGCTGTCTCTCGGAATTTATTCGTAATTTTGTCTTGCATATTAATATACGATGAACAAGATAGTCTATAAACGTCATTTCTCGGAAAAAGTGGTGGAGTTGGTAGTCGAGGCTCCGCTTATCGCTCATTCACGTAGAGCCGGGCATTTTGTTATAGTCCGTGCGGATGAGCATAGTGAGCGTATCCCTTTGACAATCGCAGATGCTGATGCTGAACGAGGGACAATCACGCTTGTGGTGCAATCGGTTGGAAAATCGACACATAAGATTTGCGGAAAGGAACCGGGTGAATATTTGCACGATGTTGTCGGACCGTTAGGACAGGCTACCCATATTGAAAAAGTTGGAACTGTATTGTGTTGTGGCGGAGGAGTGGGTGTCGCCCCTCTGTTGCCTATAATCCGTGCGATGAAGGATGCCGGTAACCGGGTGGTGAGTGTGCTTGCTGGGCGGACAAGGGATTTGATTATTCTTGAGCAGCAGGTAAGGGCTGCGAGCGATGAGGTAGTGATAATGACTGATGACGGCTCTTATGGCAATAAGGGGCTTGTTACCGATGGGGTGGATGATGTGATTAGTCGTGAGAAAGTCGATTTGGTTGTTACTATCGGACCTGCTGTGATGATGAAATTTGTGGCATTGCTCACGAAGAAATACAATATACCTACAATGTGCTCGCTCAATACGATTATGGTTGACGGCACGGGGATGTGTGGAGCTTGTCGTGTGACTGTCGGCGGGAAAACGAAGTTTGTATGTATCGACGGACCGGAATTTGATGCTCACGAGGTGGATTTCGACGAGATGATGATGAGGCTTCATTCTTATGACAATGACAATAAATAGGTAACGGTTATGGATGAGAAGGATATAAGAAAGCAGCACCGTGACGAGGAATGGCGCGAGGAGTTGAGAAAGTCGAAGACCGCGAAAGAGCGTATGGCAACGCCAAGGGTGCGTATGCCGGAATTGTCGCCTGAATATAGAGTGAAATGCAACGAGGAGGTAAACCAAGGTTTGACTGTCGAAATGGCGGTTGAGGAGGCTTCGCGTTGTTTGGACTGTCCTGATCCGCAATGTGTTACTGGATGTCCTGTCGGTATCGAGATTCCTGCGTTTATCAAAAATATAGAGAGGCGTGATTTTCACGCTGCTGCAATGACCCTTAAGGCGACAAGCGCATTGCCTGCTGTGTGTGGCAGGGTGTGTCCGCAGGAAAAGCAGTGTGAAAGCAAGTGCATATATCACGCTAAGTTAGGTAAGCAGGCTGTCGCTATTGGTTATCTCGAGCGTTTTGCCGCTGATTACGACCGTGAGCATAATCAGCAGACTGCGTCGGATAAAACACCGTCGAACGGAATAAAAATAGCGGTGGCAGGTAGCGGTCCTGCCGGTCTTGCATTTGCTGGTGATATGGCTAAATATGGGTATGATGTGACGGTGTTCGAGGCATTGCATGAAATAGGTGGTGTGTTGAAGTACGGCATTCCTGAATTCCGTTTGCCTAACAGGATTGTAGATGCTGAAATTGATGGCTTGCGTGCTATGGGTGTGAAGTTCGAGCCGAATTGCATTATAGGTAAGACTCTGAGTTACGATGATTTGCACGAGATGGGCTTCAATGGGCTGTTTGTAGCATCAGGCGCTGGTTTGCCGAGGTTTATGAACATACCTGGAGAAAATCTGATAGGCGTGATGTCGAGTAATGAATATCTTACGAGGATTAATCTTATGGGAGCAGCTCATCCTGAGGACGATACTCCTGTGTTGCATGGAAAGAATGTCGCTGTAATCGGAGGTGGCAATACGGCTATGGATTCGGTTCGTACGGCACGACGGATGGGTGCGTCAAACGTTATGCTCGTATATCGCCGTTCGGAAGATGAAATGCCGGCGCGTGCTGAAGAAGTGAAGCATGCTAAGGAGGAAGGTGTGCATTTTATGACGCTTCACAATCCTATAGAGTATTTAGGTGACGAGAAGGGGCATGTGCGCACTATGCGTGTGCAGCGTATGGAGCTTGGCGAGCCGGATGAGAGCGGACGACGTTCTCCTGTGCCTGTGGAAGGAGCAATAGAAGATGTCGATGTTGATATGGTGATTGTAAGTGTCGGTGTTTCTCCCAATCCATTGATACCACACGCCATTCCGCAGTTGGAAATGAGCCGGCGTGGTACAATTGTGGTTGATGAGACCACTATGCGTTCTTCGCTTTCCGATATTTATGCAGGAGGCGACATTGTACGCGGTGGTGCGACTGTGATACTTGCTATGGGTGATGGCCGCCATGCGGCTGCTTCAATGCACAAAGCGTTGTCCTCGGATTGAAAGATATTGTTATAGAATGAAAAAGGTGTCGATTTCGACACCTTTTTTGCTTAAATCTATTGTTCATAAT
The DNA here is from genome assembly GCA_017694955.1 of Candidatus Limisoma faecipullorum. GTDB lineage: Bacteria > Bacteroidota > Bacteroidia > Bacteroidales > Muribaculaceae > Limisoma > Limisoma faecipullorum. The sequence goes on along the minus strand of JADIMC010000084.1, from coordinate 14,253 downwards.
AAGCCCGTATTCTTGCCTGTATGTTTTCACGCAGGCATTCTTCGTAGAGCCACGGTTCGGCTCCGTGGAAGTCGCCTACGTTGAGGAATCCGCGTATCGGGGCATACTCGTCGCCGCTGTAGCCTTTCACTATGAGTACGTGTCGATTGGTATCGACTGCGACTGTTATAGTGTCGCTCAGGGTGGCAGGAGTGGCATCCGTCCGCCAGTTCACCGGATTTATGCACATTGCGCACGGCTCGGCCACTATCGGTTGGATGTAGCGTATGTCGGATACAGAGTTATAGCAGATTGTAACTCCAGTGTCGTCCGCACATTGTGCCGCTTTGATGTTGGATGTTGCCGCGTTGTCGGGTGTCACTTTGTAGCCCAGAACGTAGGCTGCCACCAAATATTTGTGCAGCTCTTCAGGCATCGCTTTCAGCACCTCCACCACAGCTTTCGCTCCTTGGCTGAAACCTGCCAGTATGAAAGGGCGTTGCGGATTGCGGCGACGCAGGAATTCTGCAAAAGCGTTCTGGATGTCGTTGTTAGGAATGCGGAAGCGGCTGCGCACGGTGTCCTCGTTCAACGTTTCCCATGCCTCGATTGTGGTATGGCGGTAATATGGCGAGTAGAAATTGTTGTTCTCGCCCATATATCCGGCTATTCTGCTTATTTCTTTGTCCATATCGGCACGGTGCTTGGGGTTGTGCACATCAGCGTAATGGCATATCCGTCCGTCTTCCGTCGTCCAGTCGGCTTCCCAAGTCGAGACGAAATAAAGCACGTCCGCTCCGTCGCCTGTCTTGTCGTTTTCGCTGACGTACCACATTACAGGGTCGGTGTAATCCGGCGCGTCGGGTATATATTGCGCTGTCTGTGAGTCATTCCCTTTGCAGGCTACTAATATTAATGTCAGTAATAGGTATATAAAAGTGTAGCGCGGTTTCCGGGTGTGATTTTTTTGTGTCATATTAATTTGGTTATTCTTAGTTGTTTGTATATGACTTTTTAAATTATATATGGCGTTATTTTATGCCGCGGCGGTTGAGGGCTGCTTGGTAGAGGCGGGCGTAGCGCAAGTGTTCGGCATAGCTGGCTGTGAACTCGTGAGAGCCTGAAAAGTCGGCTTTGGCGCACATATAGATATAGTCGTGCGGCGGGGCGTTGAGCACGGCATTGACTGTCGATTTCTCAGGCATACGTATCGGACCTGGCGGCAATCCTTGTACGGCATATGTGTTGTACGGCGAGTTTGCCGCGAGATGCTTGTGAAGTATTCGTTTTAACGAGAAATCGCCGATGGCGAATTTCACGGTCGGGTCGGATTGCAGTTTCATCCCTTTACTTAAGCGGTTGAGGTAGAGCCGTGACACTTTGCCTTTTTCGGGCGAGTAAGCCGTTTCTTCCTCCACAATCGAGGCAAGTGTCACCACTTCTTCCGGTGTTAGTCCGAGTTTCTTTGCTTTGGTTTTGCGTTCATCGTTCCAGAACCGGATATAGTTGTCGTGCATTTTTTCCAATAGCTTTTCGGGCTTTACCGACCAATACACTTCGTATGTGTCAGGAATCAGCATTGCCGGGACGGTTTGCGGGGTGAAACCGAATGAAGCGCACGATGCTGAATCCGTAAGCAGTCGGAGTATGTCGTTTTTGTCCATACAAAGCTGCCGTGATGCCGATTCTGCAAAATCGGCGACGGTGCGCAGGTTGTTGAATGTGAATTTCACCGGCGATTGCGCCCCCGACGACAGTTTTCGCCACAAGTCGAACGGCGACATCCCTTTTTCCACGCGGTATGCGCCGATGTGACGCGGCGTGACTATCCGGCGGTAGTTGGACAGCATCATCACGCGGCGGGCGTATGCCTGTCCGAAATCAGCTTTCAGCGAGTCGGAGAATGCCGATTCGGTCATGTCCGGGTAGATGTAGATTGTTTTTCCCTTGTCTGCGCCTGAGAAGAAGAAAGGCACGGTAAAAGCCGCGCCTGCCACGATTATGGCAAGCACGGCTATGATTACGAGTAGTTTGGTTTTTGTCTTTTTCATATTTGTCAATTATCGGTGCCGAACGAAAGCGTCGTATAGTATCCGCTTCCTGAACCGCCACCTGAACCGAACGACAAAGTTATGAAATTATTTCCGGTTTTGTCGAACCACGATGTGTGCAATACTCCGCTGACATTATTGTTTGATGCCGGAGAGCCGAATTGTCCGCAAAGAGTGCTGTATAGTCCCGTGTACCGGCTTATGTCGTAGCTTGGCGACGTATAGTAAAAGCAAGCCCCGTTGAGCCCTCCGGCTGTACTGTATTGCAATACGGCATTGTCCCACAGGTAGTTCATATTGCTGACATTGAGCAGGCACACTTCCGAATTGTCATAATAGTCGATTGTATAGCCGTTGCCGGTTAGTGCCGCTATGCTGTTTGCTACCGACAGTCCGAATTGCAGGCCGAGTATCGAGTTGATTACAGGCGCGTAGCTGTAAGGCACATATCCGTAAGGCCTTGCCGGGACATAGATGGGATAGTATGGCCGGTGATGGTGGTGTCTTGGCGGACGTGGAGGCCTCGGCGGTCTTGGAGGTCTCGGTGGACGTGGCGGTTTCGGTGGTCTCGGCGGTTTGGGCGGCTGTGCTGGTCTGCCGGGATGGTGTCCTCCGCCGGGTCGTCCCGGATGCCTGCCGGGTCGGTGGCGGTTTGCCGCTGCACTGTTATTCTTTTTGCCGGAGTTCCCTCCGCGGTGTCCGTTGAATTGGGTGGCAGGAGCAGCCGCTGCCTGAATGTCGGGTAGCGGGGCCATTAGCGCGAAAGCCATTGCCAAAACTGTGAAAATTCTTATAAATCGTGTCATAATGATTCTTTTTTTTATAGACGCTGTTTTTTGTCTGCGGTTTAACCGATTTTCTGGCTTGCTTCCCGAATTTTATAAATTTTATGGTTGGTATAACTTTATTTGGATTGTAAACGTTGGAAAGTATTCTGTTTAAAACGAGACAGGATGCACCGAAAGTGCATCCTGTCGCTTATGAATTGTGGATATGGATTAGTCCTCAATCGCAGCCTGCGCCGCAGCCACGCGTGCGATAGGCACACGGAACGGCGAGCATGATACGTAGTTCATGCCAAGCTTAGCACAGAACTTCACAGAGGAAGGTTCTCCACCGTGTTCGCCGCAGATACCTACTTTCAGGTCAGGTTTTGTTGCGCGTCCTTTCTTGGTACCCATTTCGACAAGCTGGCCTACGCCTTCCTGATCGAGCACTTCGAACGGGTCGGTCTTGATGATGCCCATTTCCTTGTAGTATTTCAAGAATTTAGGAGCATCGTCGCGGGAGTATCCGAATGTCATCTGGGTCAAGTCGTTTGTTCCGAACGAGAAGAAGTCGGCATATTGCGCAATCTTGTCGGCAACAAGAGCCGCACGCGGAACTTCAATCATTGTACCTATCTTATAGGATACGGTCGTTCCTCTTTCTTCGAATACTTTTTCAGCTGTTTTACGGATTACTTCGCTCTGCATTTCCAATTCTTTGACAACGCCAACCAACGGAACCATTATCTCAGGATGCACGTCGATGCCTTTTTCCTTACAGTCGATGGCTGCTTCGATGATTGCGCGCGCCTGCATCTCGGTGATTTCCGGATAGGTGTTGCCAAGACGGCAGCCACGGTGTCCGAGCATCGGGTTGAATTCCTCGAGAGAGTCGCAGATGCTCTTTACCTTTTCTACGGATATGCCTATTTCTTCAGCGAGCTCTTTTTGGGTAGCGAGCTGGTGAGGCACGAACTCGTGCAGAGGCGGGTCGAGCAAGCGGATTGTCACTCCAAGTCCGTCCATTGCCTCGAATATGCCGCGGAAATCGTCGCGCTGCATCGGGAGCAGTTTGTCGAGAGCCACGCGGCGGCCTTCCGTCGTGCTGGCAAGAATCATTTCGCGCATAGCCTTGATACGGTCGCCTTCGAAGAACATGTGTTCTGTACGGCAGAGCCCGATACCTTTCGCTCCGAATTTGCGTGCTACGAGAGCGTCGCGAGGAGAGTCGGCGTTAGTGCGGACATCAACTTTAGTGTATTTGTCTGCAAGGTTCATGATTGCGGCGAAATCGCCGGAAAGTTCAGCGTCTACTGTAGGCACTTGTCCATCGTAAACATCGCCTGTAGAGCCGTTCAAAGAAATCCAGTCTCCTTCCTTGTATGTTTTTCCGCCCATTTCAACTGTGCGTTCCTTGTAGTCGACCTTTATTTCGCCGGCACCGGAAACACAGCACTTGCCCATACCGCGGGCAACAACGGCAGCGTGTGAAGTCATACCGCCACGTGCGGTGAGGATACCTTGTGCTACGGTCATACCGCGTAGGTCTTCAGGTGAAGTCTCGATACGCACCATAATCACTTTGCGTTTCATTTCAGCCCATGCCTCGGCATCATCTGCAAAGAACACGATTTGGCCGGTAGCAGCTCCCGGAGAGGCCGGCAGACCTTTCGCCACTACTTTCGCGCGTTTCAAATTGTCTTTGTCGAATACCGGGTGAAGGAGCTCGTCGAGTTTTTGCGGCTCCATTCTCTTGAGCACTGTCTTTTCGTCGATTTCACCGGCACGGAGCATGTCCATGGCAATTTTCACCATAGCGGCACCTGTGCGTTTGCCATTACGAGTCTGGAGAAGCCAGAGCTTTCCGTCTTGGATGGTGAATTCGAGGTCTTGCATATCCTTGAAGTAATCTTCAAGTTTTTGCTGTATGTCGATGAGCTCTTTAGCGCATTCAGGCATTGACTCTTCGAGTGACGGATATTTTGAAGCTCTTTCTTCTTCCGAGATTCCTTGTAAAGCAGCCCAGCGGCGTGAGCCTTCGGTTGTAATCTGTTGAGGTGTGCGTACACCGGCAACAACATCCTCGCCTTGTGCGTTGATAAGGTATTCGCCGTTGAAAAGGTCTTCACCAGTTGCTGCATCACGTGTGAAGGCAACACCTGTAGCCGATGAATTGCCCATATTGCCGTAAACCATCGCTTGAACATTGACAGCGGTACCCCATTCTTCTGGTATTTGGTTCATGCGGCGATAGAGGATTGCTCGTTCGTTCATCCAGCTGTCGAATACTGCATAAATTGCTCCCCAAAGCTGTTCCCAAGCTGATTCCGGGAAATCTTTTCCTGTGACACGTTTAACGGCAGCCTTGAATTTTACAACGAGTTCTTTCAGGTCATCAACGGTAAGTTCGGTATCAAGTTTGATGCCTTTTTCTTCTTTAACCTTGTCAAGAATTTCCTCAAACGGGTCGATATCTTGTTTTGAGCTTGGTTTCATACCAAGAACAACGTCGCCATACATTTGTACGAAACGGCGGTAGCTGTCCCATGCGAAACGTGGGTTGCCTGATTTTGCAGAGAGAGCTTCAACAACAGCATCGTTGATACCAAGGTTAAGCACTGTGTCCATCATACCTGGCATGGAAACACGGGCGCCGGAACGTACTGAAACCAATAACGGATTTTTTGCGTCGCCGAATTTGTTGCCTGTAAGACTTTCAATGTGAGCAACGGCTTTTTTCACGTCTTCATCGAGCTGTTTCGTTACAACCTCTTTTCCCTGTTGATTGTATTCGGTACAAACTTCAGTTGTGATTGTGAATCCGGGAGGTACAGGAACTCCAATAAGATTCATCTCAGCAAGATTTGCACCTTTTCCGCCGAGAAGATTTTTCATATCGGCACGTCCTTCTGCTTGTCCGTTGCCGAAAGTATAAATTCTTTTCATTCTGATGAAATGTTAATAAATTATATTGTTTTGGTATTGTAAAATTTGTTAAGTATGCAAATATAACTATATATAGTTGAATTATAAAATAGTTTTAGAAAAAAAATCAGTGTATAGCAATTATTAAATTTATTTTGTGATTGTGAGGCGGAATTGCGTACCTTTGTACGATTAAAATAGTATTAAAAACACAAGAAATTGGCACGGAAACGAAAAGAATTGCCCATAGTGGAGGGCGTGGAAATAACTGGGGTGGCAGCCGAAGGCAAGAGTATTGCGAGAGTGAATGATATGGTGGTGTTCATCCCGTTTGGTGCGCCGGGTGATGTTGTTGACATAAAATTGGATAAGAAAAAGCGGAATTATGCGGAGGCTCATATTGTTAAAATGGTAAAACCTTCGTTGAGGAGGGTCGAGCCGAAGTGTGTGCATTTTGGCGTGTGCGGTGGTTGCAAATGGCAGCATATCCCGTATGAGGACCAATTGCAATATAAGCGTAACCAGGTTTGCGACGCTTTACAGCGTATTGCCAAAGTTGATATTCCTGAAGTGAATCCTATTTTAGGCTCATCGGAAATATACCATTATCGCAATAAATTGGAGTTTACTTTTTCCAACAGGAGCTGGCTTACTTTTGAGGAGCTTCAGAGTGGTAAGGAATTTCCTGACCGCAATGCTTTGGGATTTCATATCCCGGGTGCTTTCGACAAGGTGCTTGATATAAAGAAGTGTTGGCTTCAGGATGATTTGTCTGACGAGATAAGACTCTTTATCCGTGAATACTCGCTTAGGAAGGGGTACTCTTTTTATGATTTAAAGGCTCAGTCTGGATTGATGCGTACGCTGATGGTGCGTATCGCTTCTACGGGCGAGGTTATGCTGGTGGTTGTGTTCGGAGAAGATGACAGGGAAAAGATTGTCGATGTTATGGACGCTGTCGCTGCCCGTTTTCCGCAGATTACGTCGTTGCTTTATGTGGTTAACTTAAAAGTCAATGACACGATAGGCGATCAGGATATTGTGTTGTTCCGTGGCAGGGACTATATAGAGGAGGAAATGGAAGGATTGCGATTCAGAATCGGTCCGAAGTCTTTTTATCAGACAAATTCCCGTCAGGCATATGAATTGTACAAGGTTGCCCGCAGGATGGCAGAGCTGACGGGAAATGAACTGGTATATGATTTATATACGGGTACAGGAACCATCGCTAATTTTGTTGCACGGCAGGCACGTAAGGTCATCGGGATTGAATATGTTCCGGAGGCAATAGAGGATGCCAGGCTTAATTCTGCCGTTAACGGAATTGACAACACTTTGTTTTATGCCGGTGATATGAAAGACATATTGACGGACGGTTTCATTGCTGAGCATGGAAATCCGGATGTGATGATTATCGATCCTCCGCGTGCTGGTATGCACGAAGATGTGGTGAAAGTCATACTTAACGCCGCGCCTCGCAAGTTGGTATATGTCAGTTGTAATCCTGCTACACAGGCGCGCGATATCGCTTTGCTTGATGCCAAATACAAGGTGATGGAGGTGCAGCCTGTGGATATGTTCCCTCACACGCATCACGTTGAGAATGTAGTGGCATTAGAGTTGCGTTGAATTTTCCTTGGCAAGAAGGTGTATGTTGGAATTATAATATCGTGGGTCGCCTGTGACATTTTGTCCGATAAAGGCTGGAATGTCATAGTGAGTGTCGCTTGATGGCAGTTCTATTTCTGCTAATGTGATTCCTGACAATTCTCTTTTGAATTCATCTATCTCCCATACAAACCCTTTATAAGGTACGATATAGCGCTCCTTCTCTAAAACAGGTGGCTGGCATTTTTCAATCAGCAAATAAGCATCGTGTTGGGGTATGGGGTATTCGAATTCATTGCGTGCATCCCCTTTGTTGTGTGTCTTGATTGTCAGAAATGCGGTATCGTCCTTTATCCGTATTCTGATTGTTAATTCTTTGTCGCGTGACAAATATCCTTGTATGATATGATATTTATCGACAGCCATGGAGTGGTAACTGTCGTTTTTTAGCAAATACTTATGCTCTATTTCCAGATTCATATACTAAAAATGTTAAGAATAATACAAATAGACTATAAATTGGTCGTTTTAAGACAATCAGTGCGGTTTAAATTGTCTAATTTTGCAGCAAAACTAATAAATAAATGCACTCGCTTGTGATAAAGCACGTAATTTTATTGCTGATGAAAGGAAAAAACGTGTATAGATTGTTTTTGGTGTTGGTCTTGTCTCTGTTTTCGTTTATGGCAATTGAGGCGCAGAGTCCGGTAAGAACCACATATATAAAAGGTGTAGTGATTGACTCATTGTCGCGTGAGCCATTGTCTTATGTGGCAGTTTTTCTCAAAGGCTCGGACAAAGGGTTGCAGACTGATGAGAATGGAAGGTTTGAGATACAGACAAAAGTGAATTTCATTAATTTGCAATTTTCCACATTGGGCTATTCTTCAAAAGAAATTTTTGTTAATAAAGGTGAGGCGAATGATATTGTGGTGGAGCTTGTGCCTACTGGGGTCGCTTTGAAAGAGGTGGTTGTTAAGCCTGGTAAAGAACACTATTCCAGAAAGAATAATCCTGCTGTTGCTTTCGTTGAAAAACTTATGGATAGGAAAGACATCTATAATCCTAAGAATCACGATTATTACAGCTATGATAAATACGAAAAGATGACTTTTGCCTTGAATGATTTTTCTGAGGAGCAGAAAGAAAAATGGCTGTTCAAGAAATTTCAGTTCATATTTGATTATCTGGACACATCGGAAGTGTCGGGTAAGCCTATCCTGAATGTCTCGGTTAAGGAGAAATTGTCGAAGGAGTTTTTCAGGAAATCGCCAGCTTCAGAAAAAGAATATGTCACGGGCATAAAACGCGCCGGCATCGATGAGATATTTGACGAGGAAAGCGTGCAGCGGTTTGTAGATGATGTTTTCCGTGAGGTGGATATTTTCAGTAATAATGTCAATATTCTTCAGAACCGTTTTGTCAGTCCGCTTTCAAGGATTGGTACCCGTTTTTATAAATATTATCTGACAGATACGGTTGTTGTTGATGGCGTGAGATGTGTCGAACTTAGCTTTTCTCCTTTCAATAACCGGTCTTTTGGCTTTCTCGGTCGTCTTTATGTGGTGGAGAATGATACATCAATGTTTATTAAGAAAGTGAGGCTGAATGTCCCGAAAGCCATTAATCTGAATTATGTGGATAATATCTTCATAGAGCAGAATTTTGAGAAAGCTTCTGATGGCAGCCGTCTGAAAGTGAAGGATGATATGGTGGTGGAATTCTCTATAATACCTTCCACTCAGGGGCTGTATGCCAGACGTAATACTACATATCGCGATTTCAGTTTTGAGCAGCCTGCCAGTGATTCGATTTTCGATATGGAAGGTAAGGTTATAGAATCGGCTGATGCGAAGTTCATGCCTGAGCAATATTGGGCCGATAACAGGATGGTGCCAATACGTGAAAAGGAAAATTCCATATCTAAATTATTGGCACAATTGCGTGAGGTGCCGGTGTTTTACTGGACTGAGAAAGTGATTTCTGTACTTGTCTCGGGATATATTCCTACTGGCGAGCAGGACTCGAGCAAGTTTGATTTCGGACCTATGAATACGACGATAAGTGGTAATACGGTGGAAGGCGCCCGTTTCAGAGTCGGGGGTATGACTACTGCCAACCTTAATAAACATTGGTTTGCAAAGGGATATTTGGCATATGGTACAAAAGACGAGAAATTAAAATATGATGCGGAGCTGGAATATTCTTTTACAGAGAAGAAGTACCATGCTAAGGAATATCCGATTCACTCGTTGAGGATTCGCCATCAGTATGATGTGTATCAGCTTGGGCAACAGTATATGTTTACGAATATGGATAATGTGTTTATGGCTTGGAAACGCCAGACAAATGATAAGATGACATATCGCCGTCTAAGCGAGTTGGAATACAAAAAAGAGACGGTTTCCGGTCTGTCAGTAACTCTCGGTTTGAAGCATCAGGTTCAGGAAGCGACAAGATGGGTGCCGTTCTATGATGGATATGGAAATTGGTTTGATAATTATCAGCAGGCTTCTGTTAATTTAACTTTGCGTTATGCGCCAGGTGAGAAATTCTACGATGCGCGATTCACCCGTATTCCTATTAATCTTGATGCTCCGGTGTTTGTTCTGTCACATACATATAGTCCTAAGGGACTGTTTAATAGCCGTAACACTGTAAATAGGACAGAACTCAGTGTGCAAAAGCGTTTTTGGTTCTCTGCATTCGGATATACAGACATAATCCTGAAGGCTGGCAAAGTTTGGAGTCAAGTATCCTATCCGGATTTATTGTTGCCTAATGCGAATTTGTCATATACCATACAGCCTGAATCCTATGCGCTGATGAATGCGATGGAATTTGTAAATGACCAGTATTTGTCGTGGGATATTACATATTTTGCCAACGGAGCTTTGTTCAACCGCATACCATTGATTAAGTATATGAAATTGCGGGAGGTTGTGTCGTTTAAGGGGCTGTATGGTTCGTTGAGTGACAAAAACAATCCTGCTCTTAATAATAATCTGTTGCGTTTCCCTGCCAATGCCCTTTGTAGGGAGATGGATAAGATGCCGTATATGGAGATGAGCGTAGGTCTTGATAATATTTTCACGATACTAAGGGTTGATTATGTTTGGAGGCTTACTTATCGCGATACTCCGGGGGTAGATAAGAATGGAGTGAGGATTGCTTTGCATTTTTCCTTTTGATATGGCATGGCAATTTGTTAAATAATTGTTATATTTGTAACGGCATACTTGTGTATCTTTGCGGTGTGTTATACAGATTTAGATAATCTGCTGTTTCTTGAATAAAAAGTGAAATATGGATGCAAACCCGGTGAAGATTCTGGTCGTTGATGATGAGGCTTCAATTTGTGAGCTGATGAAAATTAATCTGGAATTGGCGGGATATGTCGTGGATGTGGCATATTCGGCTGAAAGTGCTCTCCAGATGGATCTGCAACAATATTCTCTGATGGTTTTCGATATTATGATGGGAGAGATGAGCGGGCTTGAGCTTGTTACTGCCGTGAGAGAGAACAAGAATACATCAGAAGTGCCGATAATTGTCTGTACGGCGTTGGGCGATGAGCAGCCTTTGGTGGACGGTTTCACACGTGGAGCGGACGATTACATAAAAAAACCTTTTTCAATGCGTGAGTTTGTGCTGCGTGTGCAGAGGTTGCTGAAAAGGTTTAACGCGAATCCGCTTGATGCGGTTAAGTTTGGTGATCTTGAACTCGATGTGGTTTCGCGCTCGTGTATGATTGATGGAGAGGAAGTTATGCTAACAAAAAGGGAATTTGATTTGTTGCATTTGTTTCTTACAAATCGAAATAAGATTTTCACGCGCGACGAGATTCTCCGCAGAATATGGGAAAAGAACATATATGTGGTTGACCGGACGATTGATGTGAACATTAATCGCTTGCGTAAGAAATTAGGTAAGTATGAATCGAATATAATCACTAAGCAGGGATATGGCTATGGCTTTAAGGATTAGATTTAACTATCGGACGAAATTATTTTTCATTGTAAATGTTTTCTTTTGGTTACTGGTGGTGGCTTTCATTACCATTCAGTACACACGGGAGCGTGAATATAAAGTGTCGATGCTTGATGCCAGGTTGCAGGTTTATAATGACATAATATTAAAGAAATACCAGGAGGACAGGAATTTGTCTGATCCGATGATTTCTCAGATACTTCGTGACGATGATTTGCGTGTCACAATAATTGATCATAGCGGAAATGTACTTTATGACAGTTATGACAAGAATTTGGAAAATCATAGTGACCGTCCTGAATTCCAGAAGGCATTGAAAGATGGAAAAGGGCATACGATACGTAGATTTTCGGAGACTGATAAGCGGTATTATTTCTATTCCGCTACTTCCGGCGTGGGTGTTGTTGTACGTACCGCTTTGCCTTATAACCTTGAATTGCGCAATATCCTCAGGGGGGATATGGAATATATATGGATAGTGTTGGCTATTACGGTCATCATTAACATAATACTTTATTTTGCCATCAATCGCATAAGCCTTGGCGTAAGCAATTTGCGGGAATTTGCAAGGCAGGCAAAAGCTGGCGATATACGCGACTTCGACACTTCTACATTACCTAATGATGAATTGGGTGATGTGTCAACGGTTATAATCAATATGTACAAGGAGTTGAAAGAAGTGGCTGAGCAGCGTGACAAGAGTCTGGAAGAAGCTTTATATGAGGAAAAAGAAAAGACAAGAATAAAGCATCAGCTGACAAGCAATATAAACCATGAGTTGAAAACTCCGGTACAGGCGATACGTGGGTGCTTTGAAACATTGTTGGATAATAATCTTAACGAGGAGATGCGTCGGAGATTGCTCGAAACCGGCTATAACAACACGATGCGGCTTAGCAATTTGTTGCAGGATGTGACTCTTATAACAAGAATAACCGATGAAAAAGAGACACTTGAGGTGTCGGATGTGAATATTGGAGATGTGGTGGGTGAGATATGCAAGGATGTTGACGCTTATTCTATAGAAAAAAAGATGCGAATAAATGTCAGCCTTCCGGAGAATGTGGTTATACGAGGCAACCGCCAGCTTATTGATGCCATTTTCCGTAACCTGGTCAATAATGCTATTGCTTATTCAGGGGGAAGAGACATTTTCATTTCTATGACAAAGGAGACCGATGATTGCTATTGGTTTGATGTATATGATAATGGAACAGGTGTTGAAGAAAAGCATCTTTCACGGATTTTCGAAAGATTCTATCGTATTGACAGCGGACGTTCGCGCAAGAGCGGAGGTACGGGGCTCGGATTGTCGATTGTTCGTAATTCGGTGTTGTTCCATGGCGGAGAGATAAAGGCCTCCAATAAGAAATCTGCAGGACTTGAATTTGTGTTTTCGTTGCATAAGTAAAAAGAATTAAAAGATATGGATCCTATTTTTACAGTGATTGTCGTGATACTTGCCGTTTTGGCGGTATTGGATTTGATTGTCGGCGTGTCGAACGACGCTGTCAATTTCTTGAATTCGGCGTTGGGATGCAATGTCGCCAAGCGTTGGATAATTCTTTCAGTCGCAGCGGTTGGAATAATGCTTGGTGTCATTACTTCCAACGGTATGATGGAAGTTGCCCGAAATGGTGTGTTCCATCCTGGGATGTTCACATTTGAGGAGATAATGGTGCTGTTTGTTGGCATTATGCTCACGGATGTCATTGTCCTTAACACATTCAATTCCCTTGGTCTTCCTACATCCACTACGGTGTCGCTTGTGTTCGAGCTTCTTGGAAGCTCGATTGCGGTGGCTTGCTATAAGATTTGGAATTCTCCGGATATGACTTTCGGTAATATTGCAGAATTTATTAATGCCGACAAGGCTCTGGTCATTATTTCCGGAATTTTGTCTTCGGTAGTGATAGCTTTTACGGTCGGTGCAATATTGATGTACATATCGCGGATAATATTCTCATTTAAATATGCCAAATCATTAAAGCGGTATGGTGCGGTGTGGTGCGGAATATCGATTGTTGGCATTGTTTACTTTGCCATTTTTAAAGGGATGAAAAGCTCCGGTCTGATTACTCCGGAATTCGACCATCTTATAAATGACCATATTTATGTGTCGTTGTTTGTCGTATGGGTAGCGGCATCGTTGCTGTTGTGGATAATGCAACGCCTGAAAATCAACATTATGAAGTTCACTATTCTTTCCGGTACTTTTGCTTTGGCATTGGCTTTTGCAGGTAACGACCTTGTTAATTTCATAGGTGTGCCTATAGCCGGTTTTGATAGTTACGGTTTTGCTATGGATAGTGGAGATATGTCGATGCCGATGTCGCAGTTGGCAGAGCCTGCACATGTGAATATATGGTTCCTTATTTTGAGCGGTATAATAATGTCTGTTACTTTGTTTTTGTCGAAAGATGCAATGAAGGTGGCAGAGACTCAGATTAATTTGTCTTCTCAGAACAGTGAGGAAGAGCGTTTTGGGTCAAACCGTTTTTCGAGGGCGTTGGTAAGTCTTGCGATAAATCTTAATAAGGCCTATAATTCAGTCATACCTAAGCGGTTGCAAGAGAAAATAAATTCACGTTTTATTCCGGATGAAACGGTGACAAGAGATTCTGCCTACGATTATATTCGTGCAATTGTAAATCTGACGGCAGCTGCGAGCCTCATATGTCTTGGTACATCGTTGAAGTTGCCTTTGTCAACTACGTATGTGATATTTATGGTGTCAATGGGTTCGTCGCTTGCCGACCGTGCTTGGGGACGCGACAGTGCTGTTTATCGCATTACCGGGGTTGTTGTTGTGATTATGGGGTGGTTCGTTACGGCTATTGCCGGCATTTCAATTTCGTTTGTAGTGGGGTTGCTTCTTAGCTGGGGAGGATGGATTGCCTTAGCTGTGCTTTGTGTATTATGCGGATATATTC
>JADIMC010000083.1 GCA_017694955.1 Candidatus Limisoma faecipullorum | reverse complement strand
ATTTCCTTGCATTCCAATTTGCGTCCGCCCAGACAAGACTGGACATAATTCCGGATTTTCTTCAAATCCGATTCAGGGATTTCTGAAGCTGTGGCTATTTCCACCTGCGAGATGCCGTTTTCCTTCCTATAAAGTTTTCCATACGCCAACGCCATCTGCAACAGCATTGATTCCCTGCCATGGCTTAAAACGAGCTTGAAAAATCTGTCCAGACTTTTTCCAGGAGCAGCCCCCGAAGCGGCAAGCAGCACATTCACCTTGTCGGCAAGCGGCAAAAAAGGATTCTCCACCGCTTTAGCCAAACCGGATTCTACCGCATAACTGCCGGCAAGCCTGCTTGTCTCCCCATACACGCTTTCTGCGGCTCCCTGCTCCTTGGCATATGCATAGAGCGCCTTTGCGTAGCGGTTAGGAATAAGTCCGTCATTCATATTTCTTCTATTTAGTTTTTCGTTTCAATCTCGTCAAGCAATTTTTCCACAAGCTGCGACTGAGCATTCTTGTCTGCCATACGGTCGCGAAGCAGTTTCTCCGCAATCTGGATGGCAAACGAGCTGACCTCGTTGCGGAACTGCAACTCAGCTTCCTTGCGTTCCTGCTCGATAGCAACCTTAGCGGCATCCATCACTTTCTGCGCCTCCAAAGAAGCGGCTTCTTTAGCCTCCTCTATGATTTGCGCTTTCATACGGGCAGCCTCACGCAATATCTCCGACTGTTGCTTTTTCGCTTCAAGGACAAATTTGTCAGCCTCAGACTTCGCATTATCCAGCTGTTCCTTAGCCTCTTGCGCATACAGCACGCCTTTGTCAATCAAATCCGCGCGGTCACCCATACTTTTAATTATATAAGGCCACGCAAATTTGCCGAGAATGACACACATCAGCACAACGGCGACGAACATCCAGAATACCAATCCAAAATCGGGCGTGAACAGTTCCATCTCAGATTATTTTACCTAATCAGATAAACAATGAAAGGATGCAGACAATCACACCAAACAAAGCGACACCTTCAACAAGAGCCGCAATGACAATCATGTTACTACGGATATCGCCTGTCGATTCCGGCTGGCGGGCAATTGCCTCCATAGCGGCAGCTCCAATTTTACCGATACCGATACCTGCACCGATTGCTGCGATGGCAGCACCCAAACATGCTCCGAGCTTGTCAAGACCTAACGACATTACTGCCTCGGCTGCTTGCGCTAAAATCATTCCTAACATAATTATTAAATTTTAATGGTTGTTTTTTATTCTGTTGTTTTAATTTTCTGTCAAGCCAACTTTCTTTTCTTCCTCACCGCCACAAACTGCAAGAGAGATGAACAACGTCGAAAGCATAGTGAACACATATGCCTGTATGAAGCTGATCAACACGTCAAGCAGCAGCATGAACAACGAGAACGCCATCGATACGAGGGTAGTGGCCGAAAGAACCGCCGCACCGAATTTTGCAAATATGAATATCAGAAGAGTAAGCACCATCACTATCATATGCCCACCCATCATATTGGCAAATAGACGGATACATAATGCCGCCGGTTTGGTGAACATACCGAACACCTCTATAAGCGGCATGATAGGGAGAGGGAATTTCAGCCACAACGGCACGTCAGGCCAGAAAATATCCTTCCAATAATGCTTGTTACCCTTTATATTCGTAATCAAGAATGTGCATACTGCCAACACAAGGGTCACTGCAATATTGCCTGTAAGGTTTGCGCCACCCGGGAATATGACAATCAGCCCAAGCAAGTTCATAAAGAAAATAAGGAAAAACACCGTCAGCAAATAACCGGCATATTTCGGCGCTTTTTCTTTCAGACTGTCTTTCAACACACCTGAATAGATGAAATCCACAAGCATTTCTGCCGCACCAAGACCACGCCTCGGAGCCTTCATCCCTTTCTTCTTATAGAATCTCACCAAAGCAAATGCCATCCACAACACAAGCAATGATGCTATGAACAAGGCACACACATCCTTAGTAATCGAAATGTCACAAGGTCTGTACTCACTGCCATCAGCAAGCACTTGCACCACCTTGCCCTCATAATCACCGGAAGCCGCAATCTTATAAGTGACTCCGTCATCTGTAAACGATTCACCTCCCGACACGCGCGCCGAGCTGAACAGATGCCAACTGCCGGAATTATCATTCACTATGATTGGTAAAGGAATGCGATGTTCATGCGAAAAAGGCACTTCCCAACCATAAGCGTCGCCAAGGTGCTCAAAAATAATCTCCTGAGGATTAAGCTCACCCTCTTCTCCAGAAGCATAAGCAGCCACAGGCATCGCAGCCATGGCAACAATCAGCATTAATATGGCAAGTACTCTTTTCATATCAAATCAATAAATACATACTGACACTACATTCTTATCAACATCCGCGATACCGCCTTCGATTGCCATAGTCTTGCGGCTTCCGCCTTCCTCTTCATAAACAATATCGCCGGGAAGCAAGACCGAAACCAACGACGCATGGTTCTCAAGCACGGTAAAAAGTCCTTTCTCGCCAGGCAGCGTGACCAATGTCACCTTCCCGTCGTACATCACTTCCTCCGCTGAAATCACCTTTAGTGTCATCGTAAAAGCATTTAATTACCAACCTCTGCAAGAATCTTCTTGCCTTTCTCTATCGCCTCATCAATAGTGCCGACATTGAGGAAAGCCTGTTCCGGATATTCATCCATCTCACCACTCAATATCATTTTGAATCCACGGATTGTCTCGCTCAACGGAACCATCACACCAGGGACGCCAGTAAACTGTTCGGCCACGTGGAACGGCTGCGACAAGAATCTCTGGGCACGGCGTGCGCGCGCTACCACAAGTTTATCCTCGTCCGAAAGCTCGTCAACACCAAGAATGGCAATTATATCCTGCAATTCATTATATTTCTGCAACAACTGCTTCACTGCCTGTGCCACATTATAATGCTCCTCACCGATAATGTTAGGGTCAAGGATACGGGAAGTGGACTCAAGCGGATCGACAGCCGGATAAATTCCAAGTTCAGAAATCTTACGGCTAAGCACAGTAGTCGCATCAAGGAAATTGAAGGTCGTAGCCGGAGCCGGGTCTGTCAAGTCGTCGGCAGGCACATAAATTGCCTGTACAGAAGTGATTGAGCCTTGTTTAGTTGATGTGATACGTTCCTGCAAAGCACCCATTTCCGACGCAAGGTTAGGCTGATATCCCACAGCCGAAGGCATACGTCCCAACAATGCCGAAACCTCAGAGCCAGCCTGTGTGAAACGGAATATATTGTCGATAAACAACAAGATATCCTTCGAGCCTCCGTCCTGGTCACGGAACTGTTCAGCGACAGTAAGCCCTGAAAGAGCTACACGCAGACGTGCGCCCGGTGGCTCGTTCATCTGTCCGAACACAAGCGAGATCTGCGAATTCTTCACTGCTTCCATATCAACGTCGGCAAGATTCCATTCGCCTTTCTCCATTCCTTCCATAAACTTGTCGCCATATTTCAAGACACCGCTTTCAAGCATCTCACGCAACAAGTCGTTACCTTCACGTGTACGCTCACCAACACCCGTAAACACCGAAAATCCGTTCTGACCGATGGCGATATTGTTGATAAGCTCCATAATCAGCACAGTCTTGCCCACACCGGCACCACCGAACAGACCGATTTTACCACCTTTCAAATAAGGTTCAAGCAAATCAATCACCTTGATACCGGTATAAAGTATTTCCGAGCTGATTGACAAATCATCGAACTTCGGTGCCGGCTGATGTATTGCACGTCTGTTCTCTCCCGTCAAATCCGGCAAATGGTCGATAGGATCGCCTACGACATTAAGCAGACGCCCCTTGACCTGCTCTCCAGTAGGGACAGAAATCGGCTGACCCAGGTTTTTCACAGGCATACCACGCCGCAAACCGTCGGTAGTGTCCATAGCCACACACCGCACGGTATGCTCCCCAATATGCTGCTCCACTTCGAGCAATAGTCCGGAAGAATCCGGCCGGTCAACCTGCAAAGAGGTATAAATCGGCGGCAAATCATTCTTTTCCACATCGAAAGATACGTCAACTACAGGTCCGATTACCTGTGCTACCTTTCCTAATTTATCGCTCATAATTATAATGTGATTCTAAATCTTCATTTTAAAAATGCCAGCCGAAAGCCACTACAATCAGCATCAGCACCAAATTCACCAAGTTGAACGGCAAAAGGTATTTCCATTCAAATGCCAGCAACTGGTCGATACGCAAGCGCGGGAATGTCCACTTGAACCATATTATCACGGCAGAAAGCACAATCGCCTTGCCTACAAACCAAATCACAGAAGGGATATAATCCATCACATTGTTGAATCCTTCCCAACCCGGGATATGCAACGGCATCCATCCACCAAAGAAAAGCAATGTAGCTACCCCTGACACGATGAACAAATTCAGATACTCAGCCAAATAGAAATATCCGAAATGAATACCTGAATATTCCGTATGGTAACCAGCTGTCAGCTCCGACTCTGCCTCCGGCAAGTCGAACGGACCACGGTTTGTCTCAGCTGTTCCTGCTACTATATATATAAGGAACGCGATGACAGCCGGAATATGACCTTGGAATATATACCACAAATGCTCCTGTCCTTCGACAAGCTCGGTGACCGACATCGTTCCGGCAAGAAGCACTATTGTCATAACCGACAATCCGATTGACAATTCATAGCTTACCATCTGCGCACCGCTTCGCAATGCACCAATCAAGGTGAACTTATTGTTACTTGACCATCCTGCAAGCAGTATGCCAAGCACACCGATTGAAGACACTGCTATCAGGAAGAATATTCCTATATTGAAATCAATAATCTGCAATCCCCTTCCCCACGGAAGCACTGCAAACGCCGTAAACGACGAAGCAATCACCAGATATGGAGCCAGACCGAACAAGAATTTGTCAATATTATTCAAAGGAATAAGCTCCTTGATAAGAATCTTGAACATATCGGCAAAACTTTGGAGCAAACCGAACGGACCGACACGATTCGGACCGAGACGGCACTGGAAAGCGCCGCAAAGCTTACGTTCATAATAAATATAGAACAAAGCAAGCAGGGCATAGACCAGAATCAGCCCTACGCCAATCAAAAGGCACTCGATAACGGTCGTCAGCCACAACGGCATCACACCATTGAGCAAATTGTCGAACCAATTGGTGACTATCGAGAAGTCAAACGTATTCATAACCTATATTTTTCTTTTTTATTATTCGTTAATTATCTGTCGATATCAGGCACGACATAATCCATCGAACCGCCAATCGTAATCAAGTCTGCAATCTTAGTACCACGAGTGATGTGATCAACCACACCAGCAAGACGCAAACATGTGCCATTGATTTTCAAACGATAAGGAGTCTTGTCGCCCTTGCTGTCGATATAAACTCCGAACACACCGCGGCATGCCTCGACTTCCTGAAACCAATGTCCGGCCGGCAATTTGATTATTTTAGGCACCTTAGCGCAATATTCGCCCTCCGGGATATTGTCAACAAGCTGTTCCAGAATCTTCAACGACTGCTCTATCTCCTTCATACGCACAAGATAGCGGCTGAAAGAATCGCAACCGTCCATCACGACCTCTTCAAAATCCAATTCCTTATATATGGAATATGGCTTAAGCTTACGCACATCGCACGCCCAGCCGGAAGCACGTCCCGATGGTCCTGCCACACCATAGCTAATGGCATCCTCACGGCTCAGCATACCAACTCCCTTCAAACGGTTCTGGAAAATCACATTGCCAGTGACCAACGTATGATATTCTTTCAAACGCGAAGGCATAATGGCTATGAAATCCTTCACACGCTGTACGAAATCAGGATGAAGGTCTTCGCGCACACCACCAATGACATCATAATTGAACGACATACGAGCGCCACAAGTCTCCTCCAATATGTCAAGAATCGTCTCGCGCTCACGTATTCCATAGAACAACGCTGTAGTTGCTCCAAGGTCCATACAGTATGTGCCAAAGAAAAGTAAGTGAGATGCTATACGCGAAAGCTCGTCCATCATCACGCGGATTACCTGCGCACGGCGCGGCACCTCGATTCCGAGAGCCTTCTCGACACACATACAGAAACAGTGCTCGTTCATCAAAGCCGAGAAATAATCCTGACGGTCAAAAAAATGAATGCATTGCGGATATGTCAATTTTTCACTTAGCTTCTCAATGCCACGGTGTATATAGCCGCATACCAAATCTATCTTTTTGATTTCCTCACCATTAAGAGAAGTGCGGAATCGCAACACGCCATGAGTAGCAGGGTGCTGCGGACCTATGTTAACAACGAATTCCTCCGGAGAGAAAATCTGCACATCTTCCTTTTTCACGGTTCCGTCAGCCTGTTCCTTATAAGATACAGTGACATCATCCGGCTGTTCATGATATAGACGCACCGGATTAATCTCCGGATTCTCGTCATAATCCTTGCGCAATGGATACCCCACCCAGTCATTGCGCAGGAAAAGACGGCGCATATCCGGATGGTTGATGAATTTTATGCCAAAGAAATCGAACACCTCGCGTTCTTCAAGGCGAGCGCAATCCCACAAGTCAGACACACTGTGAATCATCGGGTTCTCACGGTCAGCCGTAGCGACTTTCACTGAAACTTCCGAGCCGTCGGCTGCAGTAAGATAATAGATGCAACCCAACTCGTCACCCCAGTCCTCGCCAACTACAGCGTTGAGCCAATCGTAACCGGATTGCTTCAATGCTTCCGCCACCTTGTGCCAATCTTTGTCGGGCACCACTGCAAACGGCTTTTCGTTCTCTTCAAAGACTGCATCAGGGCAAACCTTAGCAATTATTTCTTTTATATCTGCCATAATTTTCTACTCTTAACTTGTTATTCTTTGACGTGTTCCTCTTCCGCTATCATCGGATTTTCCTTAAAGAAATCGTGGCGGGTCTTCTTGCGGTTAACGCCACCAAAGAACCTTTCCACTTTCACTTTCCGCTGCAGCTGCATCATTCCGTAGAACATAGCTTCAGGACGAGGAGGACAACCAGGGATATACACATCCACAGGCACTACCGTATCGATACCTTTCACTACGTGATATGACTTGCGGAACGGACCGCCCGACACCGCGCAGCCGCCGACAGCTATCACATATTTAGGTTCTGCCAACTGTTCATAAAGACGGCGGAACACAGGCGCCATACGGTGCACAATCGTACCGGCAACCATCATAAAGTCAGCCTGACGTGGGCTTGAACGTGCCACCTCAAAACCGAAACGCGCCATATCGTAGCGTGCGCAACCAAGACAAATGAACTCGATACCGCAGCAACTCGTGGCAAATGTCAATGGCCACAACGAGTTGGAACGACCCCAGTTAATAAGCTGGTCAAGCTTGCCTACCACAACATTCTGACCCGACTGCTTCAATTCGTCAACAAGTTTGTCTATATATTCGTTGTCCTTGAAGTCTTCCTTCTTCATTCCCTTTATTTTCACTTCCATTCCAAAGCTCCTTTCCGCCAAGCATATGCAAGGCCCAAAACCAACACACACAAGAACACAGCCACCGCGAGGATGCTTTCAGTACCCATTCCCTTGGCAATCACTGCCCACGGGAACAAGAATACCGCCTCCACATCAAACATGAGGAAAAGGATTGCAAACAGGTAATATCCAACCTTGAACTGCACCATACTTTCCCCTCGCGTAGGGATACCACACTCATAAGCCTCTCCCTTTTGGGGAGCATAGGATCTTGGTCCGATCAGACCTGCCAACCACAAGCCAAGAAATACCAGCGCCAATCCTGAAAGGACAGCAACCAGGGCTGTAGTAGTACTCTGAATACCAAAAATTGATAAATCCATTATTTAATCGATTAAAATTATTCACATTCACAAATACAAGAAAGACACCGCAAATGGTTTATGTATCAACCACCTACCGTATTGTTCCCTCTCATTTCATTAAAAATCTTAATTTTAACGCTGCAAATATAGCAAAACTTTCATATAATAAAACGCTAAAATTTTCAAAAAAAGTGCTGATAAATTTTATTTCAGCCACAATTGACCACAAAAATAGAAAATCGA
>JADIMC010000082.1 GCA_017694955.1 Candidatus Limisoma faecipullorum | reverse complement strand
CTGCTGCCGGGGAAGATTGTCTCCCCCTGTTTGCGAAGCACATAGGGGGAGTGGCACGAAGTGGCAAGGGGGTTGATACTGTATCTCTGACCCCTCCGTCCCTACGGGACACCTCCCCTATTAACTACGCTGCGCTCCGTGAACAGGGGAGGATACCACCTGCAACCACCGTCACAGCATAGTCACACAATCGTAGCTGCAAATCGGCATCCATCCATACTATAGTCACTGAACCGTCACACTCACGTCACACCGTCGTAGCCGCATAGCGGCTGGGTTGGCATAACCCACGGCTTCAGCCGTGGGCAGGAAACACCCACTCCATACCGACCCCATAGGGGTCGCGCTGAAGCTCCACAGCTCAATCATCCGCTATGAAATACCAAAAGGAATGTCCTCCCCTGTCCGCGGAGAGAAGCGGAGCTGATAGGGGAGGTGGCACAACGTGACGGAGGGGTCCGGTGCCACTATAGTGGCTGGCTAAGCATCAGGCTCCAACCCCTTCCCGGCTGCGCCGTACTTCCCCTATTAACTACGCTGCGCTCCGTGAACAGAGGAAGATAAAAAGACAACTCGACAAACAGGCTGCCCACAACAGCCATTTGCTCTCCTGAAGCTACGTGAACAGGGGGAGGACAATCTGATGGCCACGTGATTACAGCCCGGTGAGCTGGCGTATCTTCTGCGGAATCTCGATGTTGTTGTTCAGGTCGCTGAACGCCTCGCAGCCCTCGCCCACGGCAAACACCGGCACCGGATTGCCTGTGTGGGAGAATGTGGTGAATCCGAACCCGGTCTTATGATTGAGGATGTCGAACACGATGGCCGTGAACTCGTTGAAGTCCTTGTAAAGCGTCTTTTGCGTCGATGCCGCCTTGGCTTTCATCCTGCCGTAGCTTTCGAGCATGCGCGCCTCTTCCATCTCGTTGACCTGTATGTGCGACCACAGCCCGAGCTTTTCGGAAAGCAGGCTTTTCATCGCTTCCCACGTGTCGCCTCCCTCTTTTGCGCAAAGGTCGCTGAATCGCTCTTTGGAGATGCGCTGGCAGTCGATGTTCTTCAAAGCCGGTTGTGCCGGACCTTTGTCAACACCGACAGTCATTCCCCCGGTGTCGTGGTCGGCAGTGACAACGATAAGAGTCTCGTCGGGATGCTCAAGATAGAAATCGTAGGCTATCTGTATGGCTTCCTGAAAATTGAGCACTTCCTTCACGACCGCTCCGCCGTCGTTGCCATGCGCGGCATGGTCGATGTTGCCAGCCTCCACCATCATAAAGAATTTCTTGGGCGAAACCTCCTTAAGATGGTCAAGACAGAGTCGCGTCAGTTCCGGCAATGTGGCTGCGCCGCTGATGCTGTCGATGGTGTAGCCTATCTGTGCCGCCCCTTCCTCATAAGGCGCAGTGAGCAGAATCTTCCTGCCCGGTTTTGCCGCCTTCAACTCCGCAATGCTTCCTGCCACCGTGTAACCGTTCTTGCGGTAGCCGTCGAATATCCTCGCGGTCTTTTCCTTGTCGTTGCGCGCGAGCGTATTGGCACCGGCTATGAAATCGAATCCGCTCTCCGCGCCGTCGCGGTTGATCTCCTCGTACATCTTGCGGTTTGCCTGATGCGCGAAATGCGTGGCCGGGGTGGCATCGTCATAGCAAACGGACGTAACGATTCCCACGCCATATCCAAACTTCCTTTTCAACTCGTGCGAAACGCTTTCCACAGCGACCGTGTCGGGCGACATGCCCACCATGCTGTTCTTTGTCTTGCTGCCGGTGGCAAGAGCCGTGCCTGCCGCCGCCGAATCGGTTATCGGCGAGCTTGCCGAATAGGTCATGGCCATCGAAGCCACAGGAAACCGCATCATCAGGATGTTGTCGTCGTTGCCGAGCACGGTGCGGTTGTAAGTCTCCGTAGCCATCACGTGCCCCATCCCCATGCCGTCGCCGACGAACACAAACACATACTTAGGCTTTGCCGCCCATACGGCGATGACGGCTGCCATCGCCAAAAAAGTCAAGAAACCACGTCTCATATCATTATTTTTTATTCATTTCAAGCATACTGTCGATTATCTCGCGGCTGTTGTAAAGACGCGGTATCTTGCGCTGTCCGCCGAGCCTGCCGCTTCGAAGCAGCAGCCAGTCGTCGAACAGTCCGCGCCGTGCCTCCACAATCGAAAGCCGGTCGATGAAAATCCCCTTATACCGCTTGGCCTCGTAGTCGGAATTGATTTTTTGCAACTCGCGGTCAAGAACGTCGGCAAACCGCTCCATATCGTCGGGACGCCTCTCGAACTCTATCAGCCATTCGTGCCGCCCCTTCGTCTTTGCGGTGGCATATACCGGAGCCGCCGTATAGTTATACACCGAAGCCCCTGTCAGCCTGCAAGCCTCCTCTATGGCGCGGTCGGCATTATAGACCATCAGCTCCTCTCCGAAGGCATTGATGAAATGCTTCGTTCTGCCGGCAATAGTGATTTTCACCGGACGGGTCTGCTCCACCCTCACCGTGTCGCCGATACGGTAGCGCCAAAGCCCGTTGCACGCCGATATCACCAATTCGTAGGTCTTGCCTGCTTCGACATCGGCTATCGACAAAGCGTCGGGATGCTCCTTGCCAGTCTCCGACAAGGGAATGAATTCGTAGAACACGCCCAAGTCGAGCAGCAGAAGCATAGCCTGCGTGTCCCACGACGACTGCACGGCGAAGAATCCTTCGGAAGCGTTGTAAGTCTCTATATAATGCATCTTGCCGCGGTCGGTTATCGCCTCGTATTGTTCCCGGTATGGCGCAAAACTTATACCTCCATGGAAAAACACCTCAAGGTCGGGCCAAACGTCGTGGATACAGTCCACCCCCTCACGCCTCATCACCTCTTTCAACACCGAAAGAAACCACGAAGGCACACCGGAAATGTTGGTGATATGCTTGCGGCGGCTCGCCTCGACGAGTGCAGGCAGCTTCTTGTCCCACACTTCCATAAGCGCCACTTTCTTAGGCGGCACCCGCAACAGGTTGACAATGGGGTTGATGTTGTCGATAAGGTTCGCCGAGAGGTCGCCCACGACCACGCCGTCCTTATGCAGCTCGTTGGCAAAACTGCCTCCGAGAATGAATGCGCGGCCGTCGAAAATACGGCTTTCGGGATTCAAGTCGAGATAGAACGCCACGCAGTCGGCACCGCCGCGGTAATGACACCGGGCGAAGGCTTCTTTCGTAATCGGTATGTATTTGCTTTTTCCGTCCGACGTTCCCGACGACTGCGCATAATTGCGCACGCGCCCTTTCCACAGCACGCCGCTCTCGCCGCCGACCATCCGCATAACCAGCGGGCGTATGTCCTCGTAGCGCACAAGCGGCACTGCCTGCTTATAGTCCTGATAACCGCTAATTTCGGCGAAACGGTATTTTCTTCCGTATTCTGTCGGGGATGCCTCCTTAAGCAACGATAAAAGCTGCCGTTCCTGTATTTCCTTTGCATAATCGGCAAACCGGGCGCATTGTGCCACCCTCCTCAGAAAAAACGGTCTTGCCAACTTCGTAATCCCCGCCATATCGCAGTTTCCGCTACTTCAGTTCTTCGAATTCCACGTCGGTGATTTGCGATTCCGCCTTCACTTCCCGGTAAGAACCGGCTGCCTCACGGCGACGCGAAAATTCATCCTCGTCTATCTTTATCTCCTCGAACGCCACGTATTCGCCGACATCCTTGGTGAATATCTTCTCTTTCTGAGTCTGCTGCTGTCGCTGACTGCCATTTCCACCCTGACGCTCACGGAATTGCCCCGTTGCCTGCTTGAAACGGCGCCGCAGATTGTAGGCGGCAGCGAATATCCGTAACAACGGCACCAGTATCACCACCAGCAGCAAAAGGAATAAGAAACCTAAAAAACCTCCCACTTCGTATTCTTTTTATTCGATTCTATATAGTAACACCGCCAATTCAGTATTGTTCATTCTTGCGGGCGGTGGCAGAAAGCACGATATAAAGCACAATCGACCATGCAAAGCCCGACAGCCCTTCGACTATGAGGAACAGCACCGCGCCCAGAAGCAGGGCGTAACGGCGGACGTTGCTCCGCCAGTCGAGCGTCTTCACCTTCAGCGAGAACATCCGCATACGGCTCGTCATCAGCAGCGACAACGCCAGAATGAGCAGCACCATGACCAAACTGCCCGGATAACCGTGCTGATTGATCCAAGCAATCCACCCTATCCAGAATATGGCGTTAGAAGGAATCGGCAATCCGATGAACGACGATGTCTGGCGGTCGTCGATGTTGAACTTCGCAAGCCTCAACGCCCCGAATATCGTGACAATGAAAGCCAAATAAGCAATCCACCCTGCGCCATTGACGGACATCGCGCTATAAATCAGCATAGCGGGAGCCAGCCCGAAGCTCACAAGGTCGGAAAGCGAATCAAGCTCCTTCCCCAACTCCGAATAAGCGTGGAGAAGCCGTGCGGCAAGCCCGTCGCAGAAATCGAAAAGCGTTGCTGCACCGATGAATATGAACGCCAACTCATATCCCCGCAGACTGCCGTAGATTGCATCATAATGCAATGCAAACACCGTAGCTATGCATCCGCTCAGCAGATTGAGACACGTGATTGTGTTCGGGACATTACTTTTTATCAGACGCAGAATTTTCATTTTTATCCAGATTTTTAAGATTGGCTATCGGAGTTATCCCGCCCATAGTCTTGTCTCCGATTTTCACGAGTATTTCCGCATCGAGCGGCAGGAATATGTCAACCCTCGACCCGAATTTTATGAACCCGAGATGCTTCGACAGGTTTGCCTTGCCGCCCTTATGGGCATAGGTGACAATACGTCGCGCTATCGCGCCGGCTATCTGGCGCACAAGTATGCGGTCGCCGCTGTCGGTAAGTATGAGTATCGATGAATGCTCGTTCTCCAAGCTCGACTTAGGCAGATATGCAGCGCGGAACCGTCCGGCGTGATGCTTGCTTTCCAGCACCTTCCCGTCAACCGGGAACCAATTGGCATGCACGTTGAACACCGACATGAACACCGACAGCTGTATGGCTTTGCCGTGCAGGAATTCATCCTCATAGACTTCCTCCAACGCCACGACCTTTCCGTCGGCCGACGACACCACCACGTTTTTCCTGTCGCCTTTGAAATTGCGACGGGGGGAGCGGAAAAAATTAAGCACCAGCATAAACACGACAAACGACACCACCGTCAGCACCCACGGTATCGTTATCGGCCGCACGAAAAGGAACGCCGACATACAGATGACCACGAGTATCAACAGCAGCGCGAATATGATGTTTGCGCCTTCCCTGTGGATTTTCACTCCCATTCTGTCCGTTTTATAAAGCAAAAGTATAATAAATAATTGAAATATGAAAGAACTTTACAGGCATAGGAGCATCTTTGCCCGTAAATTGCTATCAAATGAATCGGAATGAGACATTCGGCATATACAACACGACGGAGCATATTTCCCTGCTGAAATATTCCAAGACGGCATGCGGCGTGGACTTCCTGCTGAATACAGCGGAAAGTTGGGAGAAGCGTGGTTGGTTCGACACGGATAAACGGTATAAGACCGATACGTTCGAGTTCTTTTTCTTCCGGAAAGCGGAAGGATATTTGTTTTTAGGGGGTAAAAGAATTGATTTGCATCCTAATATGGTGCTCATCACTTCTCCCTTCCAACTTCAAGAATGGTATGTGGATGTGGACAAACTGGAATACACGTTCCTGATATTTCAGGAGGAGTTTGTGAACAATTTCCTCTCGGACAAGTATTTCATGTACCGCCTGCTTTATTGCTACCAGCACGATTATCCCACTTGGTTCGATATGCCGGAGGAAGCAACCTGTCCGTTGCTCGACCTGTTGCAGAAGATGAAGCAGGAACTACGCAAACCAGTAGCGGACAGTTACCATATGATTGTCGCTTACCTCTATCAGTTCCTACTGTTGCTCAACCGCATTTATGCCAGCCGCTTCCACTTGCCGTTTGCACTGCCGCTGAACAACTATGCCTACCAGTACAAGCAACTCTTGGAAAAGAACATCTGCGACAAGGCGCGTGTGGCGGACTATGCCGAAATGATGGGCATCAGCCGTGTGTCGCTCAACAAGGCGGTGATGCGCGAGTTCGGCCTCTCGGCAGTGCATCTGCTGAAGCAACGCCTCCTGCAAGAGGTGAAGAACGACCTGCTTTTCTCCAATCTCTCCGTCAAGGAAATCGCTTTCCGCCTGCACTTCTCCGAGCCGAACCACCTGATGCGCTTCTTCAAGCAGATGACGGGGCAGACTATCAGCGAGTTTTTGGCGGAGATGAACCGTGAGGATTAAAGACTGTATGCCTCTTATTTCTTGAGCCTTATTTTTTCGTGGTAGAAATAGTTCACGATGACAGGCTTTCCTTTTTCCGAGCGTCCGTAAGGCAAATCGTTCACCCGATAGGGAAATCCTTGCGTCTGTGCATATTGGGATATGTCCTGCTCCAATGCCTGCCA
>JADIMC010000081.1 GCA_017694955.1 Candidatus Limisoma faecipullorum | reverse complement strand
CAACTGAGCTATCCCGCCGTTTTGCGAGTGCAAAGATATGATGAATATTTGGATTGTGCAAGTGTGCTGCATAATAATTTTCTGAAAAAAATTAGCTAATTTTGTAAGTTAAATATGTTGACGGATTTACGTAATTGGAATCAGTATGGAAACTACAGATAAAGAGGTGTGCAACATTTTAGCAGATGTCGTTATTGCCCATGGAGTGAGACGGGCCGTGCTTTCTCCTGGCTCGCGTAATGCACCTTTACTTGTGGCTTTGGCACGTTGTGAGGAGATTGATAAATATGTGATAGTCGATGAGCGAAGTGCGGCATTTGTGGCGTTGGGGATGGCGCAGCAACTTGGTGAGCCGGTGATGCTTGTCTGTACTTCAGGCACGGCTGTGCTTAATTATGCTCCGGCAATTGCCGAGGCTTATTATCAAAAATTGCCTCTCATTGTAGTTTCTGCCGATCGTCCTAAGGAATGGATTGATCAGGATGACAGCCAGACGATACGCCAGTTTGAGGTTCTGTCGCAATTCGTGAAGAAAAGTTATGACATCCCGGCACGTTGCAATGACGATATTGCCCGTTGGTATGCCAACCGTATTGTAAATGATGCTATGATTGAGGCAATGTCGGGGCGCAAGGCTCCGGTGCACATCAATGTGCAGCTTGACGAGCCTCTTGCCGGATTGTCGGAATATGAAGGCAGTCAGCGTGTGATAGAAATGATTGCTCCGTCGCAATCTGTCTCCGGCTGCGATATGGAGAAGTTGCTGGATGAAGCTGCCGGTAAAGACATATTGGTCATAGCGGGATTTGGAGAGAAAGACGCGGACCTTGAATACGGCTTGGATAAGCTTGCTTCGATGCCGAATGTCGTAGTAATGACGGAAACTATTGCAAATCTTCATTCATCACGCTTCATAAAGGCCATTGATCGTACATTGCTTGCTATGGAGCGAGGTGATGAGGCTGGCTATAAGCCTGATTTGTTGATAACGGTAGGCGGTTCCATTGTATCAAGGATTGTGAAGACTTTTTTAAGAAAGAACAGGGCTGACATACAGTGGTATGTTGGAGTTGCAGAGACTACGGTTGACTGTATGCAGACTCTTACGAGGCGCATACAGGTGGAACCGGGAACATTCTTTCGCCAGTTTGCAGAGCTGTATTCCAAGAGGGCGGTTGCAGGTTCGGCATATGCAAGAAAATGGAATAAGTTGAATGAGCGTGGTATAATCCGTCATAATCGCTATCTGGATGCTGCAGGCTGGAGCGATATGAAGGCTTTTTCCCTGATTGTGCCATCATTGCCTGAGAGATGCCGTGTGCAGTTGTCGAATGGTACGACGATACGTTATGTGCAGTTGTTCGGTGACCAATTGAATCATGACAGTTTTTGTAACCGTGGTGTTTCTGGAATCGACGGTTCTACGTCCACTTCATTGGGCGCATCGCTGGTATATGATGGCGCCACTGTGCTGATTACTGGTGATATGAGTTTTAGTTACGATTTGTCGGGATTGGCTTCTCAGTATAATTCACCACGGTTGAAAATCATTGTTATGTGTAATGGCGGTGGTGGAATATTCCGTTTTATAAAAAGCACGTCGGAGTTGCCTGAGTTGGAATCCTATTTTGAAGTGGGTCGTGATATCCCGGTTGATAGGTATGCCGCTGCGTTTGGCTTCAAATATTTTGAAGTGTGTTCGGAAGATGATTTATGCGCCGTGTTGCCTGTGTTTTGGGGCTATGAAGATAGTGCTGCGATTTTAGCGGTAAGGACAGACAATGTGGCAAGTGCTGAAACGTTGAGAAATTATTTCAGAAGAGAAAAAATAAAAGAATGAATATGGAAAAAAGAGTTTGGAAACCAATAAAAGAATATACGGATATTCTTTTTGAACAATACAAAGGTATTGCGAAAATAACAATCAATCGTCCGGAAGTATATAATGCATTCCGCCCGCTGACTAATACGGAAATGCTGGATGCTTTCGATATTTGCCGTGAACGTGGCGATATTCGTGTTATCGTCCTTACAGGGGCTGGCGATAAGGCTTTCTGCTCTGGTGGAGACCAAAATTACAAGACGCAAGGCGGTTATCGTGACAGTGACGGAACACCAAGACTTAACGTGCTTGATTTGCATAAGATGATACGTTCAATTCCTAAGCCTGTGATAGCAATGGTCAATGGATATGCAATTGGCGGCGGAAATGTACTCAATGTGGTGTGCGATTTGTCAATTGCGTCGGAAAATGCACGTTTTGGCCAGACCGGGCCTAAAGTCGGGAGTTTCGATGGCGGATTTGGCTCGTCATATCTTGCAAGATGTGTGGGACAGAAAAAAACACGTGAAATATGGTATCTATGCCGTCAATATACGGCTAAGGAAGCGGAAGAAATGGGTATGATTAATAAAGTCGTGCCGTTTGACCGGTTGGAGGACGAGACAGTGGAATGGTGCGAGACAATAATGAAGCGCAGCCCGTTTGCGATAAGGATGATAAAGCGTTGTCTCAATGCCGAGCTTGACGGTCAGCGGGGGTTGATGGAACTGGCGGGAGATGCCACGCTGATGTATTATCTTATGGACGAGGCCCAGGAAGGCAAGAATGCTTTCTTGGAAAAACGTGATCCTGATTTCGAACAATTTCCAAAATTTCCCGGATAGCCGATGAAAGCGAAATATTGTCGTTATGTGCTGAAGTTCAAGCAACCGGCAGGTACGTCGCGAGGCGTCCTGCTTGAAAAGGAAACGTATTTTTTACGTTTGGAGGACGAGAGTGCTCCTGGTGTATATGGACTTGGGGAGTGTGCTTTGTTTCGCGGTCTTTCGGCAGATGATGTGCCGGAGTATGAAGATAAGTTGAAGGAACTTTGTGCAAATATAGAACGTGATGAGGCGACGGATTTGCAAAATTTTCCTTCGATAATGTTCGGTTTGCAAACTGCCATTTACGACATATCGAATGGGGGACGGATGTTGCCATTTCCTTCGGCTTTTACTGAAGGGGAATCGGGTATCCCGATAAACGGTCTTGTATGGATGGGGACAAAAGATGAGATGCTCGCACGGATAAAAGAGAAAATATCAGCCGGGTTCACAACTATAAAATTAAAGGTCGGAGCGATTGATTTCGATAGTGAGCTGGAGATGGTTAGATTCATACGTAGTCATTATTCAGCGGATGAATTGACAATAAGACTCGATGCTAATGGTGGATTCACACCTGAAAACGCTATGCAACGGCTTGCGGAATTTTCCAAATATGGCATTCATTCAATAGAGCAGCCCATTAGAGCAGGACTATGGAAGGAGATGCGCTGTTTGTGTGACAATTCACCTATTGACATAGCTTTGGACGAGGAACTGATAGGTATATCTGTACCGGAGCGTATGGGAGAAATGCTCGATGCGGTGAAACCTAAATATATAATTCTAAAGCCGTCGCTTGTCGGAGGCTTTTCCGGGGCGCAAATGTGGATGCAGCAGGCTGCCGTGCGTGGTATCGGCGGATGGATTACTTCTGCATTGGAGTCCAATATAGGGTTGAATGCCATCGCACAGTGGACTGCGCGTATGGGTGCCGAAATGCCTCAGGGATTGGGTACAGGCGCGTTGTATGTCAATAATATTGGCTCGCCTCTCGAAGTTGTGGGAGATTCACTTCGTTACAATCCGTCTGTACGATGGAATTTTCCTGATTTAGAATGGCAATGAAGCAGGTAAGACAAATTGTCTTATTTTGATATATGAACGTCTAATTGTGGGAACGGGAAGTCGATACCTGCTTTAGGCAGCTCTTTGTATATCCGTTCGTTGATATCATAGAGCACATTCCAGTATTCTGCAGCCGGTACCCAGACACGTACAATAATGTCAACGCTGCTGCTCGATAAGGCTCCTAATGCGATGAATGGCGAGCGGTCAGCTTTAGCGGCTGGTATTATTACAGGCTCGTCATTGTTGAGGGCTTGCAGATGGCTTACAATTTTCTTTTTATGTTGGAATAGTTTTCTGATGCCTTTCCTTTCATCTTTTTCTTGTTCTTCCGGGTTATGCCCGCTTTCTTGATTTTGGGATATGGCAGTCTTTCTGATTTCACGGTCGTCTTCAATGTATTGTTTTACAATACGGTTGTCTTGTGCTATTATATCGGCAATCGTTTTTTTCGCGACATCATAATCATTGCCATAAGCTATGTTGACGGTCCAGTCCACGCGCCGGTAATCTTCTTTGCTGTAATTTTTTATGCTTCCTGTTGACAAGCCTCCGTTTGGAATGAAGATTGATTTATTGTCAACAGTGTTGAGGATGGTGTTGAATATCTGGATTTCTTTTACTGTGCCTGTGAATCCTTGTGCCTCAATGAAATCGCCTACTTTGTATGGCTTTAAAAGCAGAATTAGCACTCCGCCCGCAAAATTTTGCAATGTACCGCTTAGTGCCATACCTATTGCGACACCGGCAGATGCGAACAATGCAATGAAAGAGCTTGTTTCGATTCCGAGTATCGAGATTACTATTATTATCAGAATGAACAGCAGGGTGACTTTAAGTGCGCTGAGTATGAATATCGATAGGGATCTGTCAACTTGCCGGCGAATCATCAGGCTCTTTATGCTTTTGTATATCCTGTTGATGATAAGTTTGCCAAGATAGAATACGATGGCGGCTACCAGCAGCTTTAGAACAAGGTCGATTGCTTCAGATGTGAGTTTCTCTATTATTTTGTCGATAGGCATCCCGGAAAAACTTTCGGCCCAAGAGCTGATGGCTGAGACTTCTTTTTGAACTTCAGCGGCAGAATCGGCAGTGGCAGAGCTTGTGTTTTGTAAGAACAGCATAGTTGTTGTATTGTTAGTGAATGACAAAAATAGTCAAATTTTAATGAAAATGAGAGAATTCCGTGAAAAGAAAGTAGTTTTGTATAAAATATCAGCATATATGAGGTGGTTTAGTATATTGTCAGTATGGTTGTGTTTTATTATTGCGGTAAATGATGTTTCTGCACAGACTTATGAGAATTATGCAGACTCGGTTGACCGTTACACAGGTGAGCGGAATTGGCATAAAGCGGAAGAGATGCTGATGAAGGCACTTGAAAAAGAGCCTGCCAATCCAAGCAATTTCATATTGTTGTCGAATCTTGGTACGGTACACCGCAATATGGGAAAATTGAAAGAGGCATTGGCAGATTATGACAATGCGTTGTCGATTACGCCGAATGCGGTTGCGATTATTCATAACCGTGCTGCCTTATTGCTTGAAATGGACAGCACAAAAAGGGCTTATTCTGATTATGCCAGAATAAAGGTTTTGGATAAGAGTGATATTGATTCTCGTTATTATCATGGGATGATAGCTTTGGGTTATGGATATTTCGACATTGCACAAGCCGATTTTGAAGAGGCGCTTGCAATAGATAAAAATTCGCTTGACGCTAAAAGGGGATTTGCAATACTTTATAAAGTGAAGAACGATTACGAAAAAGCAGCAAGCCTTTATTCTGAAATAATAGAAAAAGAAAATCGCCAATCTAATTATATGGGTAGGGCTGAGTGCTATCTTGAGCTGGGGAAATTGCAGGAAGCGGAGTCTGACTTGCAGGAAGCGCAAAAGCTTAATCCTTCTGATCCGGATATATATATGCTTAAAGCTAAACTTGCAGAATTGCAGTACAGATATGACGATGCTGCCGGTTATGCCGAAGAAGCTGTTGCCCTTGGTGCTGATTCTCGACTTGTTGAACAATATCTCAAGAAAAAATCGAAAGATAAGTAAGATTGGATAGCTTTTCAATATAAAGTTTTGTGTTTTAAGCCATAATGATTAGATTTGCAGAAATAGCATGATTGATTATGCGCGCCTACATAAAACTTTTGATTTTGCTGATTGTCTCTTTTGTTATAATGTCGGCTTTGTCAGAGTTGGATGACCTTCGGGTTTTCGGACACGACATTGCCACAATGAAGCGTATCACTTTAGATGCTGGAGAGACTGCTTTGCCGCTTTCCGATACTGCTGAAATTGTTATGGCGCCATCAATTGCTATTGCCGTGGAAGATACGTTGCCAAGGACAATATTGATGATAGGTGATTCGATGATTGAGGGATTGAGCCGAAGGATGGGGGCTTATGCTTATCATAATGGGCATAAATTATATGCTGTGATATGGTATGGCTCAACCACTGAGAAATGGTCGGAAAGCGGAAGGCTTGCCCAATATGCGGATTCCTTAAAGCCTGATTACATAATGATTTGCTTAGGTGGCAACGAGTTGTTTATAAGGGATATAAAGGAAAAACGCAGGGGGTGTGTCAAAGAGATAGTTTCTGAAGCTGGAACAATTCCTTATGTTTGGATAGGTCCGCCGAATTGGAAAGATGATACAGGAATTAATGAACTGATAAGGTCAGAGGTGGGGGATGACAGGTTTTTTCTGTCGAAATATATGCAATTTGAGAGGGCTTCTGACGGTTGCCATCCTACAAGGGAATCATCATACCAATGGATGGACAGTGTGGTACGATGGATGGTCAAGACTGTACCGCATCCTCGGCTGGACACTCCGCCAATGAAGGTTAAGAATCCTTATGAAACAATAGTGCTTACTCCTGATGATTGACTGGTTGGTTGACATATTATCCTATCAAGTTGGCAGTCCGTTAATGTTCAATAGTCGTATGTTCTGGCTGCTTTTCATTGTGTTCTTGCCATTTTACGGGTTATTGTCGATACGGCGTAATCGTATGGCAATGATTGTATATGTCATTGTCTTCAGTCTGTTTTTTTATTATAAGGCGAGCGGTCTTTGTTGCCTGTTGCTTGTGGCGAGGGCTGTCATTGATTATTATTTTGTGCGAATTATGGACGATAGCCCTAATCCTCGTTTGCGGAAAGCATTGCTTGTCTTGTCGTTATTATTGTCGGTTGGAACTCTTGCATTTTTCAAATACACGAATTTTCTGCTATTCAATTTGGATATTATTGTCGGTGCTAATTTCCAGCCTTTGGATATTGTTCTTCCAGTTGGAATATCATTCTATACATTTCAGTCGGTCAGCTATGTTGTGGATGTGTATAAACGAAGAACGCAGAGGGCGCAGTCATTGCTCGACTATATGTTTTATCTTTCATTTTTCCCATATGTGGCTGCCGGTCCTATTGTGCGGGCGTCAGCGTTTCTCCCTCAGATACGAGCTCAAAGAAATGTGACTGAAACTATGGTGTATAGTGGCTTGTGGCTTGTAATGGTGGGCTTGGTCAAGAAAGCTGTGGTTGCTGATTATCTGGCGCAGTATAACAATCTGGTGTTTTCTATGCCTTCCGGTTATAGTGGTTTTGAGTGTCTGATGGGGGTGCTTGGGTATTCGATACAGATTTTTTGTGATTTTTCAGGTTATTCCGACATTGCAATCGGGATAGCGCGTATAATGGGTTTCGACCTTGGCATAAATTTCAGGTCGCCGTATAAGTCTCTTAATATGACGGAATTTTGGCGCAGATGGCATATTTCGCTTTCTTTATGGCTTAAAGATTATGTTTATATCCCGTTGGGTGGAAACAGGAAAGGTCGGTTGCGCACTTATGTGAATCTTATGGTTACGATGCTTATTGGCGGAATATGGCATGGGGCTGGATGGAATTTTATTGTATGGGGTGGAATGCATGGAGTTGGATTAGTGGTGCACAAGTTTTGTAAGAGCAGGTTTGATTCTGTTTCTAATTTATTTACAATGTGTTTGTCGTGGGCTCTTACATTTTCTTTTGTCACCGCATTGTGGATTTTTTTCAGGTCTCCTGATTTTGCGGGGGCGATGGAAATGATAGGTAGCATAGTTGCTGATTTTCGTGCGGAAATGATAGTCCCGTTTCTATCTGCCCGTATAGGATGGGTTAATGTCTTTTTATTGTCGGTCATTGCAGTGTTTTTACCGGAGAGGCTTTATGGTCGTGTTGAATCGTGGTTCATTTTTTCAAAGCTTTGGGTGAAAATAATCGTTTTTATAAGTGTTGTCCAGTTGATTCTTGAGTTTTCCGGCTCGGAAGTCTCACCGTTCATTTATTTCCAATTCTGATTCAGTTGTTTTGATTTGCATTATCTTTGCAATATGAAATCATATTTGCAGATAGAGAATCTTACAAAATCGTTTGGCGACCGTTTGCTTTTTGGTGATGTCACTTTTGGAGTTTTCGAAGGCGACAAAATTGGTCTGATTGCAAAAAATGGCAGTGGGAAAACTACTCTCTTGCGCATCATTGCCGGGGAAGAGGATTATGATTCAGGTGCTGTGGTGTTTCGTAATGACTTGAAGGTTGCGTTTTTGCATCAGATGCCTGAATTTGACTTGAATCTGATGGTGATTGATGTTTGCCTCTCTGGTAATGACGCGATTACGGAAACAATAAAGGAATATGAGGATTCGTTGGCAACAGGTGATGCTGTTTTAATGGCAAATGCCATATCCAGAATGGACGCTGTTGGAGGATGGGATTATGAAGACCGTATGAAGCAGGTGCTGACACAGTTGAATATCACGGACTTTAATCAGCCGGTGCGGGAATTATCCGGAGGGCAGCGGAAAAGGCTGGCATTGGCAAAAGCCATAATAAGCAATCCTGATTTTCTGATACTCGACGAGCCTACCAATCATTTGGATGTGGAAATGATTGAATGGCTGGAGGATTATTTGAAACGCAGCAGGATGACATTGCTTATGGTTACCCATGACCGGTATTTTCTTGACCGTGTCTGTACGAAGATCATCGAGTTGGATGACAAGCAGATATATTCCTATGATGGTAATTATGATTATTACCTGTCAAAACGTGAGGAGCGCATAAATGCGCAGAATGCGGAGTTGGCAAAGGTGAAGAATTTGTTGCGGACGGAACTTGAATGGATGCGCTGTCAGCCTCAGGCGCGCGGCACGAAAGCGAAGTACAGGATTGATGCTTTCTATGATTTGAGCGAGCGGGCTAAATTTAAAAGGGATGATTCATCGGTCAGCCTGACGGTGAATTCCTCGTACATAGGCAATAAGATTTTTGAGGCGAGAAATGTATCTAAGAAGTTTGGCGACCGTGTCATTCTCGACAATTTCAGTTATGTGTTTGCACGATATGAGAAATTGGGGATAATTGGCGACAATGGTGTAGGAAAGTCAACTTTCATAAAGTTGCTTCAGGGCATAGAGCAGGTTGACAGTGGCAGTTTTGATATAGGTGAGACGGTCAAGTTCGGTTATTATAGTCAGGAGGGAATACAGTTTGACGAGAATGAAAAGGTGATAGATGCGGTGAGGAAAATAGCTGAAGTTGTTTGTTTTGATGAAAGGACCCGCTATACGGCATCGCAATTTCTTCAGTTGTTTTTGTTTTCGCCTTCGGCTCAGCAGGACTATATCGGTAAGCTGAGCGGAGGTGAGAAACGTCGGCTTTATTTGGCTACAGTGCTGATGCATAAGCCGAATTTCCTGATTCTTGACGAGCCTACGAATGATCTTGACATAGTCACCTTGGAAATATTGGAAGATTATTTGCAGAAGTTCAAGGGATGCGTGATAATAGTTTCTCACGACCGTTTCTTTATGGACCGTACTGTTGACCATCTGTTCGTTTTTGAGGGAAATGGCAGAATTAAGGATTTTCCCGGCAACTATTCTGAGTATAGGGAATGGAAGTCTTTGCAAAAAGAGGAAGATGTTGCTGTGAAGGAGAAAAAGTCTATTCAAAGAAAATCGCAAGATGACAATCGTCAGAAATCAAAGCGCCTGACATTTAACGAGCGCAAGGAATTTGAATCCTTGTCGGTTGAGATTGAGTCACTTGAAAGCGAGAAAAAGACACTTGAGGCTGAATTGTCATCGGGTCAGATTTCTGATTATGAGCAAGTGACGGAAAAATCCAAACGCATTTCGGAGATAATCGGTCTTTTGGACGAAAAGGAAATGCGGTGGCTGGAATTGTCGGAAAAGGAATAGGCATTTATCGTCCGGATATTATTTTTTGCATCATCACGGCATCGCGGTAGCTTTCTCCGGTACGGAGCCAGTCGTTTAGCACACCTGCCTTTCGGAAGCCGAGTTTTGTGAAAAGGTTTATGCTTGCTGTGTTCTCCGACGGTATGCAGACAGCTAATTGGTGCAGTCCGAGGAAATCGCTTGCATATTTCATAAGCGTCTCGACCGCTTCGTATCCGTAGCCTTGCCGGGCATGCTCAGGAGCTATCAGTATTCCGATATGTGCTTTTGAATGAAACGGGTTGAAATCGTATAGGTCAATCATCCCTATGGTCTTGCTTGTTGCCTTGTCTGTTATCATCAGCCGCAGTTGCATGTCTTTATAAATGTCGGCAGAATAGTTTTTTATATATTCGCATATCTGACGTTTGGAATATGGCGCAATTGTCGAGCCATATTGCCAGATGCTTGTGTCGTTTTCCCATTTGAAAATTTCGTCTAAGTCGGATGGCTCTACTGCCCGTAATATTATGCGGTTGCTTTCTAATAGTTTCATTTTGGATTTTTAAAGCTGTCGGTGAATAATGTGCGGTTGATTATCGAACGGCCTAAGGTGACTTCGTCGGTATATTCTATTTCGTTGCCTATTGCCACACCTCTTGCGAGTATGGTGATTTTCACGTCGAATGGCGACAGTTTCCTGAATATGTAGAAATTTGTAGTATCTCCCTCCATTGTGGCGCTCAGGGCGAGAATCACCTCTTTGATTTCGCCTTTTGCAGCACGTTCCACGAGGCTTTCTATTTCAATGTCTTGCGGTCCTATTCCGTCCATCGGCGATATAAGTCCTCCCAGCACGTGGTACAGTCCGTTGAACTGATGCGTGCTTTCGATTATCATCACGTCCTTTACGTTTTCCACCACGCATATTGTCGTGGCGTCTCTCGACGGATTGTTACAGATCGGGCATATGTCGGTTTCAGATATGTTATGGCATATCTTGCAGTATTTTATCTCTTTTCTGAGTTTTATGATGGCTTCTCCCAACGCTATTGCTGTATCTTCGTTCTCGCGTAGCAGATGCAGTATCAGCCTTAGTGATGTTTTCCTGCCTATGCCTGGCAATTTGGCGAGCTCGGATACGGCGTTTTCCAATAGTGTGGATGCAAATTCTTTTTCCATAATGCAAATTTAAGAGTAAAAAAATTCATACTTCTCATAAATTGTTGTAATTTTGAATAAAATAGGCTGCATCTCGGCAAAACATACTCAAGCAAGCTTGACCGTTCTGCGCTCGATTTGCACTGTTTTTGAAAAGAACAGGCTGCATCTTGTATTTTCAAGTTGAATAAAATTTAAACGTATGATTATAAAAGAGGCTAAATTTGTTATAAGTAATTCTGATGTGAGGAAATGTCCGGAAGGCGATGTTCCGGAGTATGCTTTTATCGGTAGGTCGAATGTGGGCAAGTCCTCGCTTATCAATATGCTGACGGGCAGGAAAGGATTGGCGATGACGTCAGCGAGTCCGGGAAAGACGATGCTTATCAACCATTTCCTGATCAATGGCGAGTGGTATCTTGTCGATTTGCCGGGTTATGGCTATGCGCAGCGCAGCAAGGAGTCGCGCGAGGAGCTGCGGAGGATGATTGAGTCTTACGTGTTGAAACGCCGTCAGATGACCAACTTGTTCGTTCTTGTTGATTCCCGTCATAAGCCGCAGAAGATAGATGTGGAATTCATCACGTGGCTTGGTGAACACGGTGTGCCGTTCAGCATAGTGTTCACGAAATTGGACAAGATTGGCGTTAATGTGGGTAAGGACAACATTGCCCGCTATAAGCAGACTTTGCTGGAGTTTTGGGAAGAGTTGCCGCCGATATTCGGCACTTCGAGTGTCGATAATCGTGGGCGTGATGAGATTCTCGATTATATAGAGCAAATCAACAGGTCGTTGAAAGAACAATAATTTTTTTATGATGCGGCGCTTATTATTTGGCTTTATATTGGCGGTGATGGCGGTTTCCGCCGTGGCGCAGATGCTGATGCAGCCGTCGGCGGAGTCGGACGAGCTTTTTGCCGCCGGCGTTGATTTGTACAACGCCGGGAAATACCGTGAGGCCATCCCGCTCTTTGCCAAGTCCGACAGCCTCGACAAAGCGCAATTGGACTCCACAAGCAACCGCCGCGACTATTCTTCGATGTGGCTCGCCTCATGCTATTACAAACTTGGCGATACACTGACAGCAGCCGATATTGATGCCAATTATTACCGTTTTGCCCCTGTTGATCGCCGTCTTACTGTCAAATCAGATTCGCTCTTGCAAATCGGAATGGAATATTTCAATCAGGGCGACTATGCCAAAGCCGCAGAATACCTAACAAAATGCGCCGAAATAGAAAAATCAGTATTGGGTGAAAGCCATATCTTTTATGGAAACTCCTTAAATTTTATTACTTTATGTTATTATTATTTAGGGAATTCAAACAGTGCTATTCTTTTTGGGAAAAAAGGACTAACTATTTATGAAAAAGTGCTTGGCAAGGAGCATCCAAACTATGCAACATCGTTGAGCAACTTGGCAGGATATAATTCTGATATTGGGAATTATGCGGAAGCCATACGGTTGGGAACGGAAGCATTGCAGATACAAGAGAAAGTACTTGGTAAGGAGCATCCAGATTATGTAATGTCATTGGCTAATTTAGCAATTATTAATGCAGAAATCAGCAATTCGGATGCCACGAGGTATTGTGTTGAGGCGACGGAGGCGTTGTCGGGGATTGTGAAGAGGACTTTTGCGGACTTGACGGCAAGGGAGAGGAATCTGTTCTGGGACAAATATAAGGCGTGGTTCGAGAGGACTATCCACTTGATTGCATACGACATGCCGTCGGACTCGCTTGCGGAGAACGGCTACAACGGCGCATTGCTGGCGAAAGGGTTGTTGCTCAACAGCGAGGTGGAGCTAAGCACGCTGCTAAAAGAGAGCGGTGACGAGGAAGTTGCCGGGATATATAATGATTTGAAAAACCTGCGTCTGCAAATCAACAAATTGTACGAGATGCCTGTTGCGGAGCGTCCGCTCGACGCTGACTCGCTTGAGCGGGTGGCGCAGGGCTTGGAGCGGCAGTTGGTGCAACGCTCGAAAGCGTACGGCGACTATACCGCCAACCTCGTGATAGACTGGAGGCAGGTGCGGCAGAAGCTGGGCGACAGCGACATGGCTGTGGAGTTCGTTTCGTTCCCTATGCGTAACGACAGCGTCATGTATGCCGCCTACTGTCTGCGGAAAGGGATGGCATTGCCGAAGATGGTGCCGCTGTTCGAGGAGAGGCAGTTGACAAGCATGGACAAGAGATTATACCTCTCCTCGCCAATGCTTTACAATCTTATATGGAAACCGTTGGAAAAGGAAATGAAGGGAGTTACGACCGTGTATTTTGCTCCTTCCGGGGAACTGTATAACTTGCCTATCGAAAATTTGCCGATAGATGGCAGTACATACAATTCCGATCTGCGCAGTTACCGCCGTCTTTCTTCCACACGCCAGCTTGCCTTGCGCAGGGACGGCGTGGAAGTGGAGAAGGCGGCAGTCTATGGCGGACTGAAATACGACACCGACACCGTGACATTGGCAAACGACAGTCACAAGTACCGCACGGCGGAGCCGGTGCAGTGGTCAAGCCGCGCCGTTGCCGACAGCCTCAACCTGCGTGATGGGGTTTATGAACTGCCGGCTACGAAAATCGAGGCGGAAGACATCGACAAGGCATTGGAAACCGCACGGATAGATACAAAATTATACACCGACACCATCGGTACGGAAGCATCGTTCAAAGCGTTGTCGGGAAGCGAGGTAAATGCCCTGCACATAGCCACCCACGGCTTCTACTGGACGGAGCGCGAGGCAACGCAGTTGGACGGTCTCGCTTTCCTCAACACAGATATGCCTACGGTGGTTCAGGAGGA
>JADIMC010000080.1 GCA_017694955.1 Candidatus Limisoma faecipullorum | reverse complement strand
GAAATATATGAAGCATTTAATTATTGGTGGAGTAGCCGGAGGAGCTACTGCGGCAGCGAGAATCAGACGTCTTGACGAGTCGGCAGAAATTATCCTTGTAGAGAAGGGAAAATATATATCTTATGCAAATTGTGGCTTGCCATATTATATAGGCGGGGCGATAACAGACCGTCAGAGGTTGTTCGTTCAGACACCTGAATCATTCGGACGCAGGTTTAACGTTGATGTCAGGGTAGAAAACGAGGCTGTTGCAATCGACCCGGTCGGGAAGGTTGTCACAATCAGGCGTGCTGACGGAAGCGCTTATACTGAGACTTACGACAAGTTGTTGCTTTCTCCAGGGGCATCGCCAGTTAGACCGCCGTTGGACGGGATTGATGGCGAAGGCATATTTACTCTTCGTAATGTTGCCGATACCGACAGAATCAAATCATATATGGAAGAAAAAGGAATTAAGGATGCTGTTGTCGTCGGAGGCGGTTTCATAGGTCTTGAGATGGCTGAGAATTTGCATAATGCTGGTGCTGCTGTTTCTGTGGTGGAAATGGGTAAGCAGGTTATGGCTCCTGTAGATTATTCCATTGCGGCGCAAATCCATCAGCATCTCGTTCAAAAGGGAGTAGGGTTGTATTTGGAGACAGGGGTTAAAAGCTTCAGGACAGAAAATGGACGTATAACAGTCGGATTGAGTGACGGGAACACAATAGA
This sequence comes from Candidatus Limisoma faecipullorum, assembly GCA_017694955.1. Lineage (GTDB taxonomy): Bacteria > Bacteroidota > Bacteroidia > Bacteroidales > Muribaculaceae > Limisoma > Limisoma faecipullorum. The sequence goes on along the minus strand of JADIMC010000080.1, from coordinate 24,566 downwards.
AACGGAGATTGTGATACTTTCGATTGGAGTGCGTCCGGAAACATCTCTTGCTAAGGCGGCCGGTGTGGAGATTGGAGAGACAGGCGGGATAAAAGTGAATGAATATCTCGAAACATCTGTCAGTGATATGTATGCAGTGGGAGATGCTATTGAGTTTCCGAATCCGCTTACTGGCAAGCCCTATCTCAATTATCTCGCCAATCCTGCAAACAGGCAGGGGCGTGTCGTTGCCGACAATATGGTGAAGGGAAACATTGAAAAATATGAAGGGGCAATAGCCACTTCTATAGCAAAGGTTTTTGATATGACAGTCGCTTCTACCGGTTTGGCTGCAAAGAGGCTTAAACAGGCAGGAATGGAATATGCCTCGTCAACGACTCATTCGAGTTCTCATGCCGGTTATTATCCTGGTGCGTTGCCGATTACAATAAAGCTTACATTTGACCCGAATAATGGAAAGCTTTTTGGCGCACAAGCCGTGGGATATGAAGGTGTTGACAAGCGTATGGACGAAATCGCGATGGTGATAAAAAAGGGTGGTAGTATTTATGACCTGATTCGAACAGAGCATTGTTATGCGCCTCCTTTTTCATCTGCAAAAGATCCGGTAGCAATTGCCGGATATGTAGCCGGTAATATAGTCAACGGCTCGATGCCTGCTGTCACATGGCGGCAGCTGGTTGCGGCTGATAAGACCGGCGTTATGCTGCTTGATGTAAGAACAAAAGAGGAGTTTGCTTTCGGCACGATAGAGGGGGCTGTCAATATTCCGCTTGACGATTTGCGCGACCGTCTTGGTGAATTGCCGAAGGACAAGACCATTGTCGTGTTCTGTGCTGTCGGGTTGCGTGGCTATCTCGCGGTACGCATACTTATAGGACACGGTTTCAAAAATGTTAGGAATTTGTCGGGTGGTTATAAGACATATTCCACAGCTTTGGCCCCAGTCGGTTGTAATAAAGCCGTTTGTGATAAAGGCAACCGTGGTGATAAGGAATGTTCCGCCACCATCAGAATCGATGCTTGCGGATTGCAATGTCCAGGTCCGATTATGAAAGTGAAACAGGCAATCGACAGCATTGCAGAAGGAGAGACAATCGAGATAACAGCTACAGATGCGGGATTTGCCCGTGATGCGGACTCTTGGTGTTCAACGACAGGCAATACGTTGGTAAGCCGCAGTGAGAGTTGTGGTAAATATACAGTTGTGATTAAAAAAGGTGGAAATGAATGCTCCATTAAAGGGCGTCAATGCGAAGCCGGCAAAACCTTGATTATGTTCAGCGACGATCTCGACAAGGCTCTTGCTACGTTTGTGCTTGCCAACGGAGCGGCTGCTACAGGGAAAAAGACCACGATATTTTTTACATTCTGGGGTCTCAATGTCATCAAGAAGGAGGTTAAGCCAAAAGTGGAGAAGGACATTTTTGGCAAAATGTTCGGTATGATGCTTCCGTCAAACTCTCTTAAATTAAAATTGTCGAAAATGAATATGTTCGGGATAGGCAGACGTATGATGCGTGGAATAATGCGGAAAAAGGGTGTCGAATCGCTTGAAAGTTTGCGTCAGCAAGCCATTGACAGCGGCGTGGAATTCATAGCTTGCCAGATGTCGATGGACGTCATGGGGGTAAAGCGTGAAGAGTTGCTTGATAATGTGACGATTGGAGGAGTTGCTACATATATGGAGCGTGCCGATAAATCTAATGTGAATTTATTCATTTGATATGTTATGAAAAAAAGTGAAGAAGAAATACTTTGCCGGATACGGGATTTACAACGTGCAATCATCCAATTTGAAACGGATTTTGAAAAATGTTACGGTATCTGTCTTAATGAGGGGATGACGCTTTGTTCTTTGAAAAAGAAAGGAAGATTATCGGCGAGTGAACTTGGTGATTTGCTTGGTCTTTCACATTCAAATATGTCGAAGGTAATCAAGTCTGTTGAAAAGAAAGGTTATGTTGAGCGGGTTGTCGGTGAAATTGACAAGCGGCAGATGTATTTTTCGTTGACAGGCTCAGGGGATAGACTGATAGGGTCGGTAAATTGTGATATGTCGCAATTGCCTGAAATTTTACAGACTATATTCTGATTTTGGTTGTGCCGGTAATGAGTTGGTGGCTCCGTCTGCTAATCTTGCTTGTAGGCATGCTTTATGTTCGTATTTGATGATGTGCTGCGACCTTATTGATTTGTGTCATAATCTGAAATTTGTTGAATAAATCCAAAGTTTTGAGATGATTTGCCTCAATGATTTAGATTTGCATTATATTTGCATATTGAAAAATACTGTAAGATGCCGGAAGTCAGAAAATCGGATAGCGTGGTGATAATACCCACGTACAACGAAAAAGAAAATATCAGGAATATCATCAATGCGGTATTTGAATTGCCGCATAGCTTTGATGTGTTGGTAATTGATGATAATTCACCCGACGGGACAGCTTCGATTGTCAAGGAAATGCAACAGGAATGTCCTGGAAGGCTTCATTTGCTTGAACGTGAAGGCAAATTGGGTTTGGGAACGGCATATATAACTGGATTCAAATGGAGCATTGCTGCCGGTTACGATTATGTCATAGAAATGGATGCCGATTTTTCTCATCCGCCCAAGAAATTGCTGGAATTGCGCCAGGCGTGTGAAGACGGTGCGGATGTTGCTATCGGATCCCGCTATATTTCCGGTGTGAATGTCGTCAACTGGCCGATGGGACGTGTTATGATGTCGTATTATGCCTCAGCATATGTCAGGATGATTACAGGTTTGAAGATACGTGATACTACAGCCGGGTTCGTTTGTTATCATCGCCGTGTGCTTGAAACGATAGAGTTGGATAAAATCAGATTTAAAGGCTATGCTTTCCAGATAGAAATGAAGTTCACGGCATCTAAATGTGGCTTTAAAATAGTGGAGGTGCCGATTGTATTTGTTAACCGTGTGCTTGGAACGAGCAAGATGAATTCAAGTATTTTCGGTGAGGCTGTTTTCGGTGTGATACAGTTGAAGGTGGGCAGTTGGTTTAAAAAATATCCCAAACCTGTGGCGGAATAACTATGGGTAAGACAATAATCTATAATGCCGAGATTGTCAATGAGAGGAAGCATTGGCATGGCTATGTGGCATTTGATAATGAATTTATAACAGATGTTGGTGAAGGAGACCCTTCTTTGGCGCTGCTTGATTCCTGTGAGGTGAAGAATGATGCTGATGGCGCATTGGTAATGCCTGGAGTCATTGATGACCAGGTGCATTTCCGTGATCCAGGGCTTACGCATAAAGGCGACATTGAGACGGAATCGGCGGCGGCTGTTGCCGGTGGCGTCACTTCTTATATGGATATGCCGAACACGAACCCTCCGACTGTTACACTTGAGTCGTTGGAAGAAAAAAACCGCAGGGCATCTGATGTGTCACTTGCCAATTACGGTTTTTTTGTTGGTGCGACAAACGATAACATAAATACGCTTCTTGCGACTGACTATTCTTATACGCCTGGGGTAAAGGTGTTTTTAGGGGCATCTACGGGCAATATGCTTGTAAACGACAGGGATACGCTTAAAGCCATATTTTCAGAAGTGCCGGCCATTGTTGCCATTCATTCTGAAGATGAGGCATTGATAAGGCGCAATCGTGAATATTACATTAAAAAATTTGGAGAGAATCTGCCAGTGACGTTCCATCCATTGATTAGAAGCACGGAGGTTTGTTATAAATCAACAGCAAAGGCTGTGGAGATGGCTGATAAATACGGCACACGCCTGCACGTGCTTCATCTGTCCACGGCACGGGAATTGGAATTGTTCGACAATTGTCCGCTTGAAGAAAAACGTATAACGGCAGAAGCTTGCGTTCATCACTTGTGGTTTACCGACAGTGATTATGCAAGGCTTGGCAATCTTATAAAGTGGAATCCTGCTGTCAAGACATGGGACGACAGGGCTGCCTTGCGGTCGGCGTTGATTCAGGGATATGTGGATATTGTGGCGACAGACCATGCGCCACATCTTTTGAGTGAGAAGCAGGGTAGTTGTCTTACTGCTGCGTCCGGTGGTCCGCTTGTGCAGCATTCGTTGCTTGTTATGCTCGAGTTTGTGAAACAGAATGTGTTCCCGCTTGATTTGGTAGTCGAGAAAATGTGCCATAATCCGGCGAAACTTTATAAGGTAGTGAAGCGCGGATATTTGCGTGAGGGATATTATGCGGATATTGTTGTGGTTGACCGTAATGTCCCATTTACGGTACGTTCGGAAAATATTTTGTCTAAATGCGGTTGGTCGCCGTTTGAAGGATATACATTTCATAACACGGTAAGACAGACTTATGTAAATGGCAATCTTGTATATAATCAGGGTACGATAATCAAGGATTCACGTGGTAAGAGATTAAGATTTGATTCTAAATAATATTATAAATAAATTATGAGTGAAAATGTGCATAAGGGACTTTCTGCTCAGGAAGTTGAGGAAAGTCGTGCCAAATATGGAGTCAATATTTTGACGCCTCCTGAAAAGGAGTCTGTCTGGTCACAGTTTTTAGATAAATTCCGTGACCCGTTGATAAAGATATTGTTAGTGGCACTTTGTTTGTCGCTGGGAATTGCTTGTTATGAGGTATTCGGGCTTGGCGACGGACTTTTTGTGTTTTTTGAGCCGCTTGGTATTTTTGTGGCGATAGTTCTTGCTACTGTAATCGGATTTGCATTGGAACTGAACGCTAACAAGAAGTTCGAGATGCTCAACAAGGTCAATGACGATGTGCCGGTGACTGTAGTGCGTGACGGGAATGTGACCCAGGTGGCGCGCAAGGATGTTGTCGTTGGCGATATTGTGATGCTTGGGACGGGGGATGAAGTCCCGGCTGACGGCACGCTTCTGGAGACAGTGTCGTTAAGTATCAATGAGAGCACATTGACAGGAGAGCCGGTTATTAAAAAATCGCATCTTCCGGAGGAATTCAAGGCGGATGCCACTTATCCTACCAATAAGGCATTGCGTGGTACGACTGTGACAGAGGGACACGGTGTGATGCGCGTCGATGCGGTCGGCGATGCGACAGAATATGGTAAAGTGTATGTCGCAGCCCAAATTGACAACGGTGTTAAGACTCCGCTGACATTGCAATTTGAGCGCCTTGGCAGGCTTATATCCTATGCAAGTTATTCCATTGGTGCGCTTATTATAGTCGGCCGTATGCTGATATTCGATTATGGAGATTTCGATGTGTTGCATTTCGTCAATTATGCGTTGTCCACAATAATGCTTGCTGTCACTTTGGTCGTTGTTTCCGTTCCGGAAGGATTACCGATGAGCGTGACATTGAGTCTTGCCTTGAGTATGCGCAGGATGCTTGAAACCAATAATCTTGTCAGGAAGATGCACGCTTGTGAGACAATGGGAGCTGCTACCGTTATCTGCACGGACAAGACCGGGACTTTGACACAGAATCAGATGCGTGTCTATAAAACAGATTTTTCCGGACTTGGCGACGGTCAGAAAATGGATGGTGACAAGGCGAGGATTATAGCCGAGGCAATGGCTGTAAATTCCACCGCTTTTCTTGACAACAGTGAGGAAAAACCTAAGGTGATAGGCAATCCGACAGAAGGGGCATTGTTGCTTTGGTTGAAAGACAATGGGATTGATTATCTTCCATTGAGGGAAGGTGCTGAAGTAGTTGAGCAATTGCCTTTCTCAACGATGCGCAAGTTTATGGCTACGGTAGTGAAAAGCTCTGTATTGGCTGGAAAGCGTGTCCTTTACGTAAAGGGTGCTCCAGAGATTGTAATGGCAATGTGCAAGCATTTTGATGATGGTGTGACAGAAGATTCGTTGAAATCGGAATTGCTCGGTTATCAGCAGAAGGCGATGCGTACTTTGGGCTTCGCTTGCCAGATACTCGAAGGTGACGAATCTGTAATCAAGGATGGTAAATTGGTTGTAGATGATTTACGCTTTATGGGCATTACGGCGATAGCCGACCCTGTGAGGGGCGATGTGCCTGCCGCCATTCAAGAAAGTTTGGATGCCGGTTTGCAGATTAAGATTGTGACAGGTGATACTCCTGGTACTGCCACAGAAATCGGACGTCAGATAGGATTGTGGAATGATGAGGTTGACAATGATTCCAACCGCATTTCGGGTCCTGATTTTGCGGCATTGCCAGATGATGAGGCAGCTAAGGCAGCAAAGCGGATTAAAATTATGTCGCGTGCACGTCCTACCGACAAGTCGCGGCTTGTGTCGTTGTTGCAACAGCAGGGTGAGGTAGTGGCAGTAACGGGTGACGGTACAAACGATGCTCCGGCATTGAACGCAGCGCAGGTTGGCTTGTCGATGGGCGACGGTACATCGGTTGCAAAGGAGGCAAGCGATATAACGATTATGGATAATTCGTTTGCGAGCATTACTCGTGCTGTGATGTGGGGACGTTCGTTGTATCAGAACATACAGCGTTTTATTCTGTTTCAGCTGACGGTGAATCTTGTGGCTTGTATAATTGTGCTTATCGGGGCTTTCACTGGCCAGGAATCTCCGCTTTCTGTAACGCAGATGCTTTGGGTGAATTTAATTATGGATACTTTTGCTGCATTGTCGCTTGCATCGTTGCCGCCTAACAAGGAGGTGATGAAGGACAAGCCAAGGCATATCAACGATTTCATAATCAACCGTCCGATGAAATGGTTCATAATCGGTGTAAGTGTGGTGTTTGTGTTCGTATTGTTCGGATTTATGCAGTATTTGAAATATACGGATTTACCGCTTTCAGAGTTCTCGATAAGCGAGTTTTTTGCGTCGTATTTTAGGTTCGATGTGCAGCATGCTTCGATGACAGCATATGATTTGACTGTATTCTTTACATTCTTCGTGTTTTTGCAGTTCTGGAATTTGTTTAATGCGAAGTCTTTCGAGAGCGGGCATTCTTGTTTTGCGAAGATCAAGGATAGCAAGGTGTTCTTTATGACTGTGCTTCTTATTCTTGCCGGACAGATAATCATAGTGGATTTTGGTGGTATGATGTTCAATGTTACTCCGTTGAAATTTGTCGATTGGGTAATTTTGTTTATCACTTCATCGTTCGTGATGTGGCTTGGAGAGATAGTCCATTTTATTTATCGAAAAAGGAATAAGGTGCATTAATTAAACAAGCAATGGGGTTGCTTTATAACAATAAAAAGAAAACGGATTTGGTGATTCTCGACGAGCAGGAACTGGAGAAAAACGAGGATAAGGAATATGACTTTGTGCTTATTCCTGATGCGGATGACAGTGATGACTCTGAAGTTGAGAAGAATGATTAGATTGCTACCCGCACGGTGTATTCGTTGATTTTCACAATGAATATGCCGTGTGTGTTAAGTGGAAGTTCGAATGTGCCGGGATTGATGGTTGTCTGTGAGATTAATTGACCGAGGATTGACAGTACCTTGACTGACGATTTCACAGGTGTATGTACTATTAGAGTGCCAGGGCGTGTATAGATTTCTATTCCGTCATTGGCTTTAGGATTGTTGGCTATCTTGTCTGAGATTTCTGTTTGCGATTCTTTCCATACATAGTGTGGTTGTGCTTGCAATTGATTTGCAAGCAACAAGGATGCGACGACTATGATTAAAGAGAAAAGTTTCATTAATCTTATTTTAATATATAATTTACGACCCTCATTGGATGTTTTCTATGAGGGTCGTAGATTCGTTTTTTAGAATGGCAGGTCGTCAGAGGAATCGGATGCGAGGAAATCCGGTGTAGCTGTCGGTGCTGGAGCTGCTTGAGGAGCCGGTGCGGCCGGTTGTTGCATTTGTTGTGCGTCTGCCGGTTCGGATTTCCATCCACGGATGTTTGTGTACCATCTGCCGTTGTATTCGCGACTTTCGATGTCGAAACTCAATCGAATTCTGTCGCCAAGCTTCAACGGGAATTGATCAACACGGTCACCGAAGAAGTCGAAACATATTTTTTTGGGATATGCGTCCTCTGTTTCAAGCACATATTCTTGTTTTTTCCATTGGTTGCCTGCCTGCGATGTTCCGCTCTGTGGTGGCAATACGTGAATTATCTTACCGATTACTTCCATTTATATTATTTTTAATAGTTATCGTTTAATTTGCAAATTTAAGGAAAAACACATAATGTGCGAATAAAAAATCAGGAATTAATTTTTATTGGCAGGATTTTTAATAGGAGTATGCTTTCTTCTGTACGGAATGCATATAAAGGAAGTAGTAGAAATCTTAATCCCTTGCCTGCAGGGTATAGTAATACGTAGCTTGTAGTAATCTCGTATCGGCAAAAATCTGTCCATTTGTAGATTCTGGTATTTATGGTTTCATTCTGCTCGTCAACATATTCCCATTCTACACTGCTGTCGTTGAATTTTATACGGCTGCGGCGGATTGACGACACGCATTCTTCTGAAAATGCGTAATATACATATACGAAGCCTAAAAGCATCGGCAATATGATGAACACAGCCATAAGTGCTACGTAGATGAAATTCAGGTTGAAGAATGATAATATGATGAAAGGCAGTACGGTCAATACAAAGACGTACCATTTATCTGACAGATAACGGCTGAACAGCCGCTTTATATATACTGCGGCATCGGTTTTGAATATGCCTGATTCCGCTTCCATCAATTGTTATTTTTTGTCTAAGAACGCGAAATATACGGCTGCGACAAGTAGCAGGAATGAAACCACGTGGTTCCATTTGATGGATTGTCCTTGGAACAGGAAAGTGGCTACTACTGTAAAAACAATCAATGTTATTGCTTCTTGCAACACTTTTAGTTGGACAAGCGTGAATGGTCCGCCGTTGCCTATGTAGCCAATGCGGTTTGCCGGTACCTGGAATGAGTATTCAAACAGGGCTATGCCCCATGAAAAAAGTATTACGGCGTAAAGCGGCCAGTTTTTTGTGATTCCGAGCTCACCCATACGTAAGTGTCCGTACCATGCCAGTGTCATAAATATGTTAGACACGATGAGCATTACGATTGTTGTCAATGTTGCATTCATTTCTTTATGTATTTTTCAATTGTAGCGTATCCTTTTTTGTAATTTTCAAAACTTTGTTTACTGTTCTGTTTGTTTATGGTATTGAGTCTTTTTATGTTGAGATAGTTTTGCCCGTTGTCACGTTTTATCGGGAAAACTTCTTGTTTCAATATTTTTGACTTCTCACAAGCTGGTGCTTTCCATATCACGGAATCTGCACGCAAACATTCTGGCACGCCGTTGTCGAAAAGCCAAGCCGGTTCTACTACACCACAAGGGGGATAGCCTAATACGGTCCACATAGTAGTAGCCATAGGATTGTCATCCTGATTGACCCCTTCAATGACGACAGATGCGGATGAACTATGGCGAGGGATGAAATCACGATCAACAATCCATTCAACTGTATCTGTGGCAAAATCCTTGTCTATAAGCGAGTGATAGTATGAGCGAGAAAGCGTTTCCGTGAATACAGCTGGCGTGACATTTTTTTCTTTTATATAAGGTGCAAGCAGTCTTTCCGCGTTTTTTTCGCGTATATATCCATAGCCTTCGTTCTCTCGCCCTGATTTGGAGTAGTTTGTGCGTATCATATATCCGGCTACGTCGAAGCGGCGGTATGAATAATTGCAGGTTTCGAAATAAGCCGCTCCGCCTTTTGCGTCAATCACTCCGAAATTGGCTTCCACACCGAGCGGTTTCGGCAGGGATTGTAGCAATCGCTCGAAATCATCGACTGTTGCACATGATGCAAGTGCCTTGCTCATCAGGAATCCTTCTTGGTCCATAGTGGTTACGGTGTCGGCTTTCAGGTTGTATGATGCTGTGTTCATCACGGCAAAACCTGTGGAATTGCATCCTGCCCATGCCTGACGGCATAGTGTGTCGGTAGCATTGAAAAGCGCTATATATGCATAATTATCCCCTTTTGCGTCAATCCGTTCCACTTTGTTGTCCAAATCGGATGCATCGCGGTGCTTCCACAGTAGCGGACGGCCGTTTGCAGTCAATTCTCCAGTTACAATTGCGGAAGTGCATGCGGCTGCTTCTATAGCTGCCACGCACATGATAGCGAAATAAAATAATTTTTTCATACCGTAGCAAATTACGCCACGAAATTACAAATTTATTTTGAGTGTTTGGAGTGGGCTTGGCGCAACTTGATATGATAATTGCGCTTTTTGTAGCCTGGACCGTTATAACGGTAGGCGAAGTTGTTCCAGTCGTGCGCTTTCAGGTAGCGCACAAGGTTGTTGGTTTTGCAGAATTGAGCGAACAATTCGAGTTGTTCCGCCTCGGATTCGCTCATACGGCTTATGAATTCGTCAAGCGATTTGCATCCACATTGTCTCCAATTGAACCCGCCTATCTGGAACATTCCCCAGAATGTGGCTTTTTCAGCTATTTCCTTGTCTATTTTACGTGCGCTTTCGAGCCTTGCCCATTGTGCTTTTCCGTATGAACCGTATTTTTTTGTGTTGGGGCGTTGAAACGCCGCGCTTTTCGTATATTTTGCATAGCTCTTTCCTGCCTTGCGCATGAAACGTTTGAATATGACAAGGTCGAAATTCACTAAGGGGATACCTGGCTCGGCAAATCCTTGGTGGGCGCTTCCTGCCTCAATCTCGACCACAGCTTTCATCGTGGCTATGTCTATTCCGAGTTCTTCTGCAACCTTTTTGTAATCATTATCGGTCAGTTTGTAATATTTGTCGTTGTCGGCAGCAGTGGCGATTGAATCAATACTGGTTGCAGCAGTGTCTGCATTTACGGTTACAGTGTCGGCTGTTTGAGCGTCACATGCCTGTGCCTGCAATGCAAATGTAATTGACAATAAAGCTGATAATGCAAGTTTCTTCATAATATGGCAGGGATTTATATAAAAACAGGGTGTGCGTCCAAAAACACACACCCTGTAAAATGTTTTTATTATTCAGCTACCATTTCAAGAATTTTGATAAGGTGGCGCCAGAATTTCTCCACAGCCGGGATGTGCATCGATTCTTTCGGAGTATGCACGTCGCGCAATGTCGGTCCGAATGAAATCATATCCAGTTTTGGGTTCATTACAAGGAAGTTGCCGCATTCAAGACCTGCGTGCAAAGCTGTGCAGAGAGGAGTTATGCCATATAAGTCCTCGTATGCCTTCACCGCTATTTTAAGGATTTTTGAATCCATGTTAGGAGTCCATCCAGGATAGCCGTCGCCTTGCTCAACTTCAGCTCCTGCCAGTTTGAAGTGTGCTACCATCTCACCTGCTATCTCGAATTTGCGGGTCTCTTCTTCGCTGCGTTGTGAAGTTGTGATGACTATTTCGTCCTTTTCGCGGTCCATACGGATGAGAGCGAGGTTTGTGGATGTGCTGACCATACCCTTTATGCTGCGGCTCATAGCTATGACTGCATTGGGGGCTGAGTATATGCAATATACAACTCTTTTTGCGGTGTCGCAGTCTATTACATATTCTGGAGTCTCAGCAGATTCGAGCTTGATGACTTCGCTGTCTTCTATTCCTTTGTATTCTGTTTCTATCACTGCTGCAAAATTGTTGAGACGCATGCGCAGATCTTCTTTCTTATCGGCTGGAATACCGATTACCGCATAGGAATTGCCTGGAATCACATTGCGCAGCTCGCCACCGTTGATGTCGGCGATAGCGATGTCACCGTATGCCTTATAACAGTCATAAAGGAAGCGGGCGAGTAATTTGTTGGCGTTTGCACGTCCGAGATGGATGTCGGAACCTGAGTGTCCGCCTTTAAATCTGAGCAGTGACACAGTGAAGAACTGATATCCGGTCGGTACTGCAGCCCGGGTATAATGGAATTTTCCTATTGTGTCGATACCGCCTGCGCATCCCAAGAATATCTGAGCCTCGTCTTCCGAGTCGAGATTGATAAGGATGTTTCCGGTCATCATATCTTTTCCTACGTTCTTTGCACCTGTCAGACCAGTCTCTTCATCGACAGTGAATAATGCTTCCAGTGGACCGTGTTCGTATGTCTTGTCAACTAAAGCGGCAAGAGCTCCAGCCATACCGATTCCGTTGTCGGCGCCAAGAGTTGTCTTGTAGCCCTTTGAATGAACCCATTCACCATCGATTTCTGTTTCAATGGGGTCTGTCTCAAAGTTGTGAGTTTCCGGTTTCGTCTGATTTGGCACCATATCCATATGCCCCTGTAATACTACGACAGGCGCATTTTCCTTGCCGGGAGTCGCTGGTACACGCATAGCCACGTTGCCTATTGCGTCGGTCTTTGCCTCGATGTTGTGCCTTTTTGCAAATTCGATGAGGAATTCACGTATCTTTCCTTCTTTTTTAGAAGGGCGGGGGACATTGGTTATTTCATCGAAAATACCCCAAATCAGTTCCGGTTTAAGTTCTTTGATAGTCATAGTTGTTTACAATTTTAAATAATATACTTGTATCTGAAAATTATTGTTAAAATCAAAGTTTTTCGCCCTCTAAGGTACGAAATAAAATTCAGTAAATCCATAAAATTGGATGCCTTTCTGTATATTTGCAGTCAAAATTATAAGTGGGATGGCAACAATATTGCTTTCTGTCGGCGTGATTGCGCTGTGTATCGTGCTGTTAGGCGTGAAGGTGTTTTTTGTGAAGGGTGGAAAATTCCCGTCAATGCATATTCACGATAATCCGGCAATACGGGAGAAGCACATAAGTTGCTATAAAGAAGAATTAGATAATAATTAGTATAAATATAAATCAGAAAAGACAAGATGAACAGTTTTAAAAGAGCCGCTAAGGCTTCTGTTTTACTGCTGTGCTCATTGCTGTTTGTGCAATGTGCCTCAGACGGGAACAAAACGTCTGCGGAAGCGGCAGCCGGTACCGATACCAAAGGGAAAGCTAATGTGGAAATGAAAATAGCTTATGTTGACGGAGACTCGTTGATGAGCGGTTATAATTTTGCAAAGGATGTGAATGAGGCAATGCTTCGTGGACAGAGCAAATTGGAATCAGCTCAACGTCAGAAAGCTAATGAGTTGCAGCGGTTTTACGGTGAAATCGACAGAAAATACAAGAATAACGGCTATCTGACTCAAGAGAGTTTTGATGCTGACCAGCAGAAATATCAGAAAATGCAGAATGATGCAGCGGCTTATATGTCGAATCTGGAAAGGTCGGTTCAGAATGAATTGATGATGAATACCCAGCAGTTGAATGATTCGGTCAACAAGTTCATTTCTGAATATGCCAAGAAAAATGGTTATTCCATAGTTTTGCGGAAAGAAGCCACATGGTATATAGGCAATGTTGACGATGTTACGAGTGATGTGATAAAAGGCTTGAATGAACGCTATAATAAGGTTGATTCCAAGAAATAATTGATTGTGGCGTTTGTGTAATATAGGGAAGCCTTTTATAGAAAGGTTTCCCTTTTTATTGTTTTGAATTATGATTGAGAAAAAAAGCATATCGGAGTATGAAAGTGAAAAAGCTGTGTTGGTCGGTTTGATAACACAGACGCAAGGCGAGGCGAAGGCAAAGGAGTACCTTGATGAATTGGCTTTCTTGGCTGAAACTGCAGGTGCGGAGAATGTTAAGACATTTTTACAACGTGCCGACTTCCCGAATTCGCGTACTTATGTGGGCAAAGGTAAGCTTGAGGAAATCAAGGCTTTTGTCGAGGATAACGGTGTGGAGCTTGTTATTTTTGATGATGATTTGTCGGCAAAGCAGGTGCAGAATATAGAAAGTGAACTGAAGGTGAAAATACTTGACAGGACAAATCTGATTCTTGATATTTTTGCGAAGCGGGCACAGACTGCTACAGCTCGTACACAGGTAGAGCTGGCACAGTATCAATATTTGTTGCCACGATTGACGAGAATGTGGACACACTTGGAGCGTCAGCGTGGTGGTATCGGAATGCGTGGCCCTGGTGAAACTCAGATAGAGACAGACCGCCGTATCATACTTGACAAGATTTCACGGTTGAAAACGGAGTTGAAGGCTATCGACAGACAGAAATCTATACAGCGGAAGAACCGTGGCAAGTTGACACGCATAGCATTGGTGGGATATACCAATGTGGGCAAGTCAACACTTATGAATCTGTTGAGTAAGTCGGATGTGTTTGCAGAGAATAAGCTGTTTGCTACGCTTGACACTACCGTCAGGAAAGTGATTATCGACAATCTTCCATTTCTTTTAACCGATACTATCGGTTTTATCCGGAAATTGCCGACACATCTGGTCGATTCTTTCAAGTCAACACTCGATGAGGTGCGTGACGCCGATATATTGGTGCATGTGGTGGATATTTCACATCCGCAATTTGAAGAACAGATTGAGGTGGTTAATAAAACGCTTCAGGAAGTGTGCGAGTCGAAAGACAAACCGATGATACTGGTGTTCAACAAGATTGATGCATTTACTTATAAAAAGAAAGATGATGATGACCTCACTCCGCGGACACGTGATAATATTCCGCTTGAGGAATTGAAGTCAACATGGATGGCGAAGATGAATGATAATTGTATTTTCATCTCGGCTAAGAATAAGGTCAACATTGAGGAGTTGAAGTCTAAATTGTATGAGATGGCAAAAGAAATTCATATGAAGCGTTTTCCTTATAATGATTTCCTTTTCCAGAAATATGATGATTTGCAGGAATGATGACGGATTTGCAGTCTCAGCGTTATAAACGCCATATACTTTTACCGGAAATTGGAGAGGAAGGGCAACGGAAGTTGCTTGACGGAAGCGTTTTGGTTGTCGGTGCCGGTGGCTTGGGAGCGCCGTTGTTGTTGTATCTTGCAGCAGCCGGAATAGGGCATATCGGCATTGTTGATTTTGACAGAGTTGATGTTTCCAATTTGCAAAGGCAAGTGCTTTTTACTACGGAGGATGTCGGCAATCTGAAGGCGGAATCGGCTCTTGGGAGGATAAAGGCATTGAATCCGGATGTGGATGTGGTTGCTTACAATTTCCGTTTTGACGCTGTTAATGCACGAAAGCTTGTGGCTGATTATGATGTGGTGCTTGATGCGACAGACGATATCGGAACAAAATATTTAATCAACGACACTTGTGTGGAAAATGGAACGCCATTTGTGCATGCTGCTGTGAATTGTTATGGTGGGAATGTGATGACTGTTGTTCCCGGGTCTGCTTGTTTGCGATGTGTGTTTCCCGAGGCTGTGAAACAGAAAGATAGTTCTGAATATGGTGTTTTTGGGGCTGTCCCGGGCATAGCGGGGGCTGTTCAGGCTGCTGAGGTTGTAAAGCTGATTGCCGGGGTGGGGGAGCCGCTTGTCAACCGTATGATGTCGTTTGATGCATTGGCGATGAAATTTAATGTGATTTCCGTGGTTCCATCGGATTTATGTGTTCTGAGACATTCTGAATAATCTGGTATGATAAAGGCTTTGTTTTTTGATATCGACGGCACGCTGGTGAGTTTCAGGACCCATCGTATTCCGCAGTCTGCAATTTCGGCGTTGCGTGCGGCTAAAAATGCCGGGTTGAAGATATTCATTTCTACCGGGAGACCGAAAAAACTGATTAATAATCTTTTTGAAGTGGATGACCTGATCGATGGATATGTCACTACCAATGGCGCTTATTGCTTTGTCGGGAATACGGACATATTATATACGCCAATGGAAGAAAGTGATGTCAGGATCATAATGGACTTTGTGGATAAATATGGGGTTGCGTGCATAGTGGTTGGGAAATATGATGTAAGGATTCATAATGCCACTGCTCAGTTCAAGGAGATGGCTCGTATGCTTGCTGTTGATGATATAAAGATGGACACGCCTCTCGATGTGCTCCTGAGACAGGGTGTTGTGCAAATGACACCATTTTTCAATCGGGAACAGGAATTGCAAGCCGTGGCCGGCACCCGGAATTGCATATCAAGCCGATGGTTTCCCGATTTTACCGACATAACGGCTGACGGAGCGGATAAGGGCAAGGGCATTGAGGCTGTGGCAAGGCATTTTGGCATCGATGTCACGGAGACTATGGCATTTGGTGACGGTGGAAATGATGTGACGATGCTCGCCGCTGCAGGAATAGGTGTGGCTATGGGCAACGCATCGGATGATGTGAAAAGAAGTGCCGACTATGTGACGGCATCTGTCGATGACGATGGAATAGCGTCAGCTCTGCGTCATTTCAAGATAATTTGATGATTGCGTAATAAAATAATTATAAAGTAGTTGCGGGGTAATAAAATATGTATTACCTTTGCACCCGACTATAAGGCAACATAATGTCTAACTTATTAAATTAACTTTATTATTAACATTAATTTTAAATGAGCGAATTAGAAAATTCACCACTTGCCGACTTCGATTGGGAATCATACGAAAAAGGCCAGGAAGTCAGCGAAAAAACTCGTGAAGAGTTGGAAAAAACCTACGATGAGTCTCTGAATACCGTAAAGGATAAAGAGGTAATCGAAGGTACTGTTATCGCATTGAACAAACGTGAAGCTGTTGTCAACATCGGTTACAAATCGGACGGTATTATTCCGATGAATGAATTCCGTTACAATCCGGACTTGAAGGTTGGCGACAAGGTTGAGGTGTTCATTGAAAATCAGGAAGACAAAAAAGGACAGCTTATCCTTTCTCACAAAAAAGCGCGTGCAGCACGCAGTTGGGATCGTGTTAACGAGGCTCTTGACAATGATGAAATCATCAAGGGCTACATCAAGTGCCGCACTAAGGGTGGTATGATTGTCGATGTGTTCGGTATCGAGGCATTCTTGCCGGGCTCGCAAATCGACGTTAAGCCTATCCGTGACTACGATGTGTTTGTAGGAAAGACTATGGAATTCAAGGTTGTGAAAATCAATCAGGAATTCAAGAATGTTGTCGTTTCTCATAAGGCTCTTATCGAAGCAGAGCTCGAACAGCAGAAGAAAGAAATTATTGCTAAGCTTGAAAAAGGCCAGGTACTTGAAGGTACAGTCAAGAACATCACTTCTTATGGTGTGTTCATCGACCTCGGTGGCGTTGACGGCTTGATTCATATTACAGACCTTTCTTGGGGTCGTGTCAACGATCCGAGCGAGGTGGTACAACTCGACCAGAAACTTAACGTTGTTATTCTTGACTTTGACGATGAGAAGAAGCGTATCGCTCTCGGCTTGAAGCAACTCCAGCCGCATCCATGGGACGCTCTCGATCCGGAATTGAAAGTCGGAGACAAGGTTAAGGGTAAAGTTGTTGTTATGGCCGACTACGGCGCATTCGTTGAAATCGCTCCGGGCGTTGAGGGCTTGATCCACGTTTCTGAAATGTCGTGGTCTCAGCACTTGCGTTCAGCTCAGGATTTCATGAAGGTAGGCGACGAGGTTGAAGCCGTAATCCTTACTCTCGACCGCAAGGAGCGCAAGATGTCGCTCGGCATCAAGCAGCTTAAGGCTGACCCGTGGGAGAATATCGAGGAGAAATATCCTGTCGGCTCGAAGCACACTGCAAAAGTGCGCAACTTCACTAACTTCGGCGTATTCGTTGAGTTGGAAGAAGGTGTTGACGGTCTTATTCATATCTCCGACCTTTCTTGGACTAAGAAAATCAAGCATCCGAGCGAATTCACTCAAATCGGTGCCGATATCGACGTTCAGGTATTGGAAATCGATAAGGAGAACCGCCGCTTGAGCCTTGGTCACAAGCAGTTGGAAGAGAATCCGTGGGATGTGTTCGAGACAATCTTCACTGTAGGCAGCATCCATGAAGGTACTATTGTGGAATTGCTCGACAAGGGTGCGGTAATCGCATTGCCTTACGGTGTGGAAGGTTTCGCTACTCCGAAGCATCTTGTTAAGGAAGATGGAACTCAGGCACAAGTTGATGAGAAACTCAACTTCAAGGTTATTGAGTTCAACAAGGAATCCAAGCGCATAATCCTTTCGCATAGCCGCATTTTCGAAGATGAGGCTAAGGCAGAAAAGGCAGAAGCTAAGAAAGCTGCTAAGAAGGCAAAAGAAGCTGCTGCAAAAGAAGCTGCTCCGGCTTTGAATACTCCGATTGAGAAAACCACTCTTGGCGACATTTCCGAGCTGGCTGCTTTGAAAGAGAAATTGGCAAAAGAAGAGAAGTAATCACTTCGTTTCATAAATAGATAGCGGCGGGTTGCTGATGCACTCCGCCGCTATTGTTTTTACAAAACTTTTCAATCTTGCAGATTGGCAAACGGACGCTTGCCGTCATATTGCCGTTTGAAGTCGGCAATCAACCGCTTTTCTTCTTCTCTCGGATTTGTATCAACAGGCTTCCAGCAAAGTTGCAAATCTTTAGAATCCTTTATTTGCCAGATGAGCCGTCCTCCCCAATGCCCGATATTCTCGCCGTTACCAAATCTTAGATACTGGCTTATCCGTTTCGACAATGTAGTAGCTTTGCCGATGTAAACCACACAAGTGTTGTTTACCCAATTACTTTCAAGCTCCGACACCGGCACATTCGGATTCTTTCCTTTAAAGAACCCTCCTGTGCCATTCTCCAAGAACTCCGGCATTCCGTCGCCCTGATATACTACCATATACACGCCCGCCACGGCAGGTATATCTGATAAATCCTCTTTCAATTTCTCCACAGTGCGGAATTCCTCAAACCCCGCCTTTTTCAAATCGTCAATCGTCCTGTACTCCATAATTATAAATTTTTATAGTTAGGCGTAATAAATAACACAAAACTCTCACTGCTTACAATTTCCGTCATTTAAATTCTCAAAACCGTTATCGTGAATTGCAGTTAGCATTTCGTCAAGTTTATTGTATTCTTCAAGATTTTCCGCATGCCGTTTCACATTAGTCCTTGCCAAATTAATCAAATATATATTACCGCGATTAATGAGATATTTGTTCCAAGCCTCACCCGGTATGACGTAATCGTCGGTAACCTCTATGTCGAACATTTCCCCATCGTCGTAATCATACCCCTTATGAGCCAGAAACATATCCTGAGAAATAAACGAAAAAAACTTATTGTTATATTCAACGAATTGGTTCATTTTCATTTCATCAACAGAAAGAAAAGTTTTAACAACCAGAGCCTTATCTGTAAGCCATTTCCCAAGCAGCATTCCGCTTTCGCAATACGCCCGCAAATCGTCTGCACCTTGTATACGTGGCTCTATTGAATATTTATGATTCAAAGAAAGAAACAGCATAAAAGCATCGGAAATGGATTCCAGTGCTTTCGAAGAGCGAAGACGCTCTATGAAATTTTCACGTTCAGCAATACGCTCCCGGAAATGTCGAGAGAACAAAAACAGTTTGCCAAGACTTACAACATAAACTGCAAACCACAATTCCCCATCGTGGGTAAACGTCGTGAAAAACACGGACGGTAAATGACTATTCCTGCATCCTTTTTACCGTAGAGAAACATTATTATTTCCCATTTGTTTTTCCTCTTTGTTGTCAACGACTCCTGAAACAAACGTGGATAAATATTCCATTTAAGCCTTTCGCGGTTTAATTTCGGCAAAAATCTGCGCCAACGGCGGAATAATTCCTCATGATCCTTAATCAGCTCTTCTGCCTTTTCTTGCAGGCTCATACCCGGAACGACCATATCACCTCTGTTATTATGGTACAAATACAATCCGGCCACGACAGATATAAAACCTGCCGCAACCGGAATAATCCACTATTTCTCATTCGCAATTTTAATTGCATAGCGAAATTTCTCTGCAAATTTTTTCTGCTGGCCGGAAGATGGGAATGGAATTCTTTCATTTACAACATTTTTATATCCTTCTCCTATTAGCCTCCAGTACAAACAATCATATACATTTGCCTTTATCAATATTATCGGAGTTTCCTTATCAATATGCCCGTCAGTTTCCAACTGTTTCAATTCCGACAGAAACTCGTCCATGTGCGATTCCGGCATTTCAATACCGGCAGGCACAGAACTTAAATCCATAAGGTAATAACCTTTCGACTTAAAGGATTCCAATAATCGCCGTTTTTCATTTGTCGGTCGTCCCATATTTATATAATGGGAAATCACACTTTCTGATTCCAAAATTTTCATTACGCCGATAAATAAAAAATCTTTGTCTTTGACATTCTCATAATAGAAGAATCTGTTCAACGCATCAGGCGGAGCTTCTCCAACCAACAGCATAGTCACTTTTTCCGGCAAATATTTTCGCCGAGCTTGTTCAATTTGTTTTTTAATCGCTTCGTTTTTCATACTTCATTGTCTGATATTTAATCTTTTACTATTATTTGTTCCTCAGCTATCAGCTTATCGAATTTTTCTACAGTCATATTGACAATGCCAAAATCGTCGCGCCCATAGAATCCTATTGCCCGCATTTTGTCGCGGATACCTTTCTGCTTGCTTCTGTCAGCTTTCACCCTTTGGCGTATCAACTCACGCAATTCGTTGATTTCACTTTTCGTAAAAACATACCTTCCTTTCATAGTTTTATCCATTTATTTAATTCGTTATCTTTCACAAATTAATACCCTTTATATAATCTTTCAAAATTATTAAGCATAAATTCAGCCGCGTCTTTTTCCGCATCGGATGATTGTGGCGAATTCAAAATCTCAACATATTTGTTTCTCAATGCTTTAACTTCTTCCGTTGACATATTCTTAAGCCTTTCTTCCATTATCGCTTTATTCTTTTCAAGCATTCTCAACTCCTTGCCAATAGATGAATGCCGCTTAAAAAACTTGTAGCTGCTATATATGGAATATGGGATGTAGAATATAAACAACACAGGAAAGAAACAGCATACCACGAACAGGATTATGTCGATAACGCATCCTCCCGATTCGAGAAACGCATATTTTCTTAAATTATCCTCTATGCTCATAATCATAACAGGTTAATAATCCACAGTATATGTCACATTCCCATTAATGTCAAGAAAAAACATCTTGTTTTCTATCACATATCCGCCGAAACTGTTTTTTGCGCGATACTTATGCCTGACATAGTACCCATTGCCATTTTCCATCTCATTTACTGCCGACCACTCTATTGACTCATAACTGTCAGGATCCTTAAGATTGTTTTTCAAATACCTTTCCACTTGCCATACAGAAGAGTCCAAACCGCTATTGCGCACCTCCGAATCATAATCACTGTCCTCTGAATAGAAAATAAGAGATACAAGATAGATTCCTAAGGCGATGCCCAGCACCCATTTAATCAATTTTCCAAACTCATTCATAACTGCAATATTTTATTCACGTTCAATTCTTTTATGCAAACAGCATTAATAGCATTTAAGTAATAACGATTTAGCATCTTCAAACCCTTGGTCAGCTGCTTTCTTAAGCCAAAATCGAGCCTTTTGAACATCCTTTTTCACTCCTGCTCCTGTATAATAATGTATGCCGAGCAAATATTGCCCTTTAGCATCACCCTTTTCTGCTGATTTATTTGCAAAATACAGAGAGACTTCATAATTCTGAGTCACGCCAGACCCTAAATAATACAACAAACCAAGATATGCTTGTGCGCCTGAATGACCTTTATAAGCCAATGGCATGAGCCATTTTGCACATTCCGCAGTATTCCCAACCGAATCATAATATGTTATAAGATTATATTGAGCGATTGGATTTTCTTGGCCAGCAGCTTTTTCCCACCAATATACAGCTTTTTTAAGATCTTGCTTTACGCCATCACCATTTGCATAACTAGTTCCTACAACTAATTGTGCATCTGAATTTCCTTGTTCAGCGGCTTTAGTATACCAATAAACCGCCTTTGACAGATCTCTCCCGGTACCATTTGTTGCATAACAAACTCCTAAGCATATTTGTGCATCAATATATCCTTGCTCTGCAACTTTAGTAAACCAATAAATCGCTTGTTGCAAATCTTTCTTCACACCAATACCATCACTATAGCAAACTCCAAGATTAAACTGTGCTATAGGATATCCTTGTTCAGCCGCGCTACGAAACAAAGCAACCGCTTTTGCCGAATCTTTTTCTACCCCATCTCCTCTATTATAACAATCACCAAGAGTAGTTTGCGCACCAGCATCACCTTTTGCTACGGCCCGCTCTAAATATGAAATAGCAACTTTTTTATTTTGTTCCACCCCATTCCCTTTATAATAGGCTTCATATAATGCATTCAATGCAGGCACATATTCCTGTTTTGCAGCTTCCGAATACCAATAAACAGCTTTATTCATATTAACACTATCCGTTGCATATACTTCCCCTACATTGAATTGCGCTTTAGCGTTGCCCTGCTTTGCCAGATTTTCCAATATAGAAATTCCTTTTTGCTCATCTTTAGCAACACTATCTCCATCTATATATTTTAAAGCCAACTCGATTTGAGCGTTGACAGAGTCGTTGACGTTCTCGTTTGCAAAGACAGTTTCCGGAAGGAATAACGCCACCGATACTACTAATAGTAAATATAGTCTTTTCATAGTGTTAACTTTTAGGACGTTGAAAGTACCAATTCGTGTTTTTCGTCTTGCGTTCAGGCAATAGGGATGGAATTTTATCCAACTCATTATTACGGTCCAACTCCCGTAATAATTTTCTTATCGGAAGCCCTTTCCTCTCATAATCTTTATTAAAGATTCCGGCTTTAATGAATTCTGGCATAAGGTCCATTGCCGGGATTTCGTTTACTGATGGATTGTTTTCAAAGTAGTCGGTGACTACTTCGTTGATACGGGCAATTTTAGTTTTTTTATCCATAGCGTTAGGTTTTATGTTCTGCCCGGCTCCTGTGCAGGTGGTTTGTATATAAAAAGAAAGTGTGGAGTCGTTGGTTTATCGAATGGAGGCTCTGGAATGCCCTTGTGTCAATAAACAATACCCCACACTGGATACGTATATACTTCCGTCAGTATATATCAAACCAGTGAAGAGTGCTTGTAAATTTATTTCTGACACAATGAAAATTTTCCAGATTTCCATTCAAAAATAAAAGCCAAACACTTTCATTTATTCCGTATGTCATTGGAGCTGATACTCCAACGATTACAAAGATAGAAAATGTTTTTGATTTTACAAAACATCCCTATGGGGTATTGCTTCACTCTTATCCTCTGATAATCAAGCTGTATTTGTCACTTCTTACGCAACCGCAAGGCTAAAGGTCTTTCCACAAGCTCGAACATCGGCACTTGCGATAATATCAGCACAATGCCCGACGATGCTCGCTTGGAATAGTTGTCGTTAATCTCCGAGCGGGTGATGTATCCATCGCGCAAAAGCTTTATAACAGCCATTTTGAACGGTTCGATGTCGATTTTTCCTACATTCCCGGTTGATGTAATCCGCTTGATTCCCCCGTCGTCAACTTTAAGTATTGTATTCTTCCTGCCCTTATCATTTAATAGAGTTTTGCCCTCAAGCGGCTTGACGTATTTATCCCAGATCTCACGGAAAGCCGCGGAATAATCCACTCCCGATACTGGCTTTTTACTCTCCGGTGCCGCTGCAGGCTTATAGCTCTTCTTATAAGCGTCGATTACCGGCCGGAGACCTGGCTCGGAATCTATGTAACGGATTTCCACACCGATTTTCCGCGCTACCTCAACGGCATCGGGCAACACATCGCCATTCGTGGCTATGACAGCCTTGTTGCACCCGGCATACGCCGCCGCTCCATGCAGTTCCATCACCATCTGGCGGTTGACCTTACGCGTAGAACAGCCATACTGCTTCACCTGAACGGCAATTCTCTCGCCGCCTTTCTCTGCTATCACGTCCACTCCATAGTCGCCGCTATAAGGCGTGACAGTGACATCGTAGCCTTCTTTTTCGTAAATACCGGCCACATACTTCTCGAAACTCTGAGGATTCATATAGTTATTGTTTTTCGGTTAATAATCGTGTATGTCAAGTCCGTATTCCTCGACGGCATCAATCACGTCGTATTCCCTCCGGGTATCGACGCTGCTGTCGCCTGTAAGTTCTTTCAGCTCGAAGCCGCTGATGGTCTCCTCGCCGAGCCAAGTGTCGTTGTAGAGATGTTCTTCATATTCCGGCGTGCCGGGCGTCTCCATCCGCTCCGTGCGGTAGTATTCCGTACCCGGCTGATAGCGGTTGCTGTTGCGCTCAACTGCCGGTTTATCCCGCTTCCATCCCCACACATTTTCATCTTCGTTCTTATTGTCATTGCTGTAAGGATAATATTGCTCCGTGCTGCGGGAATACGCCGCATTGTTGTACCAGTCCCGATTATTTCCAGCCGTGACAGGCACTTGCTTTCTTACTACACCGAAATACTTGTCCATATAGTTGCTGCCGTAGCGTTCGAGGCAAGCGGATGCACGCATCACCATATTCCTTTCGGAAACCAGCACATAATCCTTGCTGATTTTGCCGGAACGCCGCAACTGCTTCAGCCACCGCGTCATCGCCGTAGGGTTGACATCGCCGAACTTTTGTGCCAAGTACTCCGATAACTTATTGATAACCACCTGGCTACATTCCGGTTTGTCGTCGAAATATTCAGCGATGAGCTTGTTTGTTTTCGATACGTGGTTGCGGATATGCCATGAGAAATCGAAATCCGAAACGCCATTTTTATCATCTGGAGGAGGGAACTCTCCGGGAATCCTCTCTATATGC
>JADIMC010000079.1 GCA_017694955.1 Candidatus Limisoma faecipullorum | reverse complement strand
ATATCCTATAACCAGACCGAAGAGAACGTGGGCAACGGCTTCAATCACGAGATAATCACCAACCAGCTGCGTGGAGAAGCCGGATACGACGGCGTGATATGCACCGACTGGATAATCACCCACGACGAGAGGCATCCGGGCATACATTCCGGCAAGCCGTGGGGCGTGGAAGGCATGACAGAAGGCGAGCGTCACTACAAGGTGCTGATGGCAGGATGCGACCAGTTCGGGGGCAACAACGTGAAGGCGCCGGTACTGGAGGCTTACGAGATGGGCGTGAAGGAACACGGCGAGGAGTTCATGCGCCGCCGCTTCGAGGAATCGGCTCGCCGCCTGCTGCTCAATATTTTCCGCACCGGGCTGTTCGAGAATCCCTACGTGGATGTGGAAGAGGCGAAATCCGTTGTCGGCAACGAGGAATTCATGCGCAAGGGGTACGAACAGCAGCTGAAGAGCATCGTGATGGTGAAGAATCACGGCGGTCTGCTCCCGCTGCAGGGTCGCAAGAAAGTTTACATCCCCAACCGTCACGTTCCTGAGTATAAGGACTACTGGAGGGCTACGGTGCCGGAAACCGACTATCAGCCGGTGCCCGACAAGATTCTCGGCAAATACTACGACCGCGCCGCAACGCCGGAGGAGGCTGACTTCGCGATAGTGTTCATCGAGTCGCCGCATAGCTACCTGATGGGCTACGACCCCGACGACGTGAAGAAAGGCGGCAACGGCTATATCCCCATCAGCTTGCAATACAACGACTACACGGCAGTGAATGCCCGCGCCGTGAGCATAGCCGGGGGCGACCCGTTCGAGGACTTCACCAACCGCTCTTACCGTGGAAAGTCAACCCACACTACCAACCGCTGCGACCTGACCATGCTTGAGGAAACCCGCAAGGCGATGGGCGGCAAGCCGGTAGTGCTGGTGCTGATGATGTCGAATCCCACGGTGATGAAGAAGATAGAACCGCTCGCCGACGCCATACTGATAGGCTTCGACGTACAGGCACAGGCTTATATTGACATAGTTTCCGGAAAATTCGAGCCGACGGCATTGCTCCCGGTGCAGCTTCCGGCGGATATGGACGCCGTGGAGGAGCATTGCGAGGACAAGCCGCGCGACATACGCTGCTACCGCGACGCTGACGGGAATGTGTATGATTTCGCTTTCGGATTGGACTGGGACGGCGTAATCGACGACGACCGCGTACGCCGATACAAATAATGTAAGGACATTAAGCGCGACCCCTATGGGGTCGATGGGGGAGTGTCTCCCATTGACAGCTATCGATAACGGCACAGATGTTCCCGGCAGTGTTATATAAGAAAGAGCCTCCCGGAAGGGAGGCTCTTTCTTAGTTCTGCAACAGTCTGCTCCGCCAGTGGCGGTCTTGTGAGCTGTTATAATAATGTGTCAGGATCGAGGTTCTTGCTCTCGATATCCTTGAAGTAGCGGTATGTAGCCACTTTCAGCTCCATAGTCGCCGGCTCGTCGGCAACGATTATGGCTTTCGGGTGGTTCTGCAATGCAGTGATTGTCCACATTTGGGAAATCGCGCCTTCCACGCCTTGCTGCAGAGCCCTTGCCTTGTTGTATCCGTTGACGATAATCAGCACGCTCTTGGCAGCCATGACCGTTCCCACTCCGACAGTCAGCGCCGTTTCCGGCACTTTCGTGATGTCGCCTCCGAAGAATCGTGAGTTTGCAATCTTGGTGTCGAGAGTGAGTGTTTTCATTCTTGTGCGAGAAGCCAGCGACGACCCCGGCTCGTTGAAAGCGATATGCCCGTCCGGTCCTACTCCGCCAAGGAAGAGGTCTATGCCTCCGTATGAAGCGATTTTCTCCTCGTATCTGCGGCATTCTTCTTCAGGGTCGGCAGCGTTGCCGTTGAGGATGTTGACGTTTTCTTTCTTGATGTCGATATGGCTGAAGAAGTTGTTCCACATGAAAGAATGGTAGCTTTCCGGATGCTCTTCCGGTAGCCCGCAATATTCGTCCATATTGAATGTCACAACGTTCTCGAAAGATACCTTTCCAGCCTTGTTGAGCTCGATGAGCTTCTTGTACATTCCGAGCGGCGAGCTTCCGGTCGGACATCCGAGCACGAAAGGCTTCGCAGCTGTAGGCTTTGCCTCGTTGATTCTTGATGCCACATAGTTTGCGGCCCATTGCGACACTTTGTCGTAGTCAGGTTCGATTATTAAGCGCATAATTTATAAATTGTTTGTATTAGAAATTATTCGGCAAATTTACCATAAAAATTTGACATTGCAGAATTTATTTGTATCTTTGCCGCATACGAAACCATTATTCTTTGAAATAAAGATATTAAATATTAAATTTTGTAAAACCTGTTCTTTGCGACAAAAGTTAGCGTTAACTTTGTTCGACTGAAATAAAACTAACAGGAACGATGAAAACAAACTTGAGTTCTCAAATCAAATTGGATTTTATTCCGAAGCGCTACTATGCTCCGGAGAACAAACTGGATTTCGCCTCATTATGCCGCGAGGAGAAAGTGTTTACAAAAATATTTGAAACCGCCGATGAAGGCGCCGCGCACATAGCCGGCGAATTGGTGGATTACATAAAGAAGACCGTAAGGCAGAAGGGCAGATGCGTCATTGCACTTGGCGCGAACAACGGAGTGCTTCCGGTGTATGCCGAGCTGGTCAACCTGTACAAGCAGCAGCAAATCAGCTTCGAGAACGTAGTGTTCTTCAATCTTGCCGACTTCTATCCGTCGGAGGACGGTCAGCCGAGCACTCTGGACCGTCTGATGAACGTGTTCATCAGCCAGGTTGACTTCATGCCGGGGAATATCCATTCCTTCAATAAAGAAATAGCCAAAAAGGACGTTTATGAGGCATGCCGCCAATATGAGGCTGAAATCGACAGCTGCGGCGGTCTCGACCTCGTGCTTTGCGAGATAGGTACAAACGGAAGCCTCGCATTCAACGAGCCGGGCTCCCAGATGGCCTCTCCGTGCCGTCTGACGATGATTGACAGCGTCACTCGCCGCACGATGAGCAGCTACTACAACGTTGAAGTAGCTCCTACCACGGCACTCACACTCGGCTTCTCCAACATCCTTTCCGCAAAGAAGGTAGTATGTATGGGCTGGGGCGAGACAGTGTCGAAAGCCATATATTCCACGGTCGAGGGTCCTGTCACGGAATCCGTTCCGGCAACGTTCCTGCAGACACACCGCAACGCCGACATAATTCTCGACCTGTCGGCAGCAGAGAACCTTACCCGCATCAGCCATCCGTGGCTTGTCACTTCCTGCGAATGGAACAGCAAGCTCATACGCCGCGCCATCGCATGGATATGCAAGAAGACCGGCAAGCCGATACTGAAGCTCACCAACAAGGACTTCAACGACAACGGTCTCAACGAGCTTATCGCTCTTTACGGTTCGGCATATAATGTGAACATCAAGGTGTTCAACGACATACAGCACACAATCACAGGCTGGCCTGGCGGCAAGCCCGACGCCGACGATACCTATCGTCCGGAGCGTGCAAAACCGTTCCCGAAGCGTGTGATCGTGTTCAGCCCTCATCCCGACGACGACGTCATTTCGATGGGCGGGACTCTCAAACGCCTTGTAAGCCAGGGTCACGATGTGCATGTGGCTTATGAGACATCCGGCAACATCGCCGTGGGCGACGAGGACATGTTCCGCTATATAATGGTCATGGACCTCATAGCCGAGCGTTTCGGCCTCGGCTCTGAAGTGTATAAGCAGAAGAGCGAGGAAATCAAGGAATTCCTGAATGTCAAGAAGCCGGGTGACGTCGATACTCTCGACATCCGTTTCCTGAAAGGCCGCATCCGCCGTGCAGAAGCACGCACAGCATGCCGCTATATGGGAGTGAATCCTGCCAATGTCCATCATCTCGACCTTCCGTTCTATGAGACCGGAACAATCAAGAAAGGCGACTTGGCAGAAAGGGATGTCAACATTGTCAAGGACCTCATTTCTTCCGTAAAACCGCATCAGATTTTCGTGGCCGGCGACCTTGCCGACCCTCACGGAACTCACCGCGTCTGCACCGATGCCGTGTTTGCCGCCATCGACGAGCTTCTTGATGAGGATTGGATGAAAGACTGCCGCATCTGGATGTACCGCGGTGCATGGGCAGAATGGGAAATCGACCATATCGAGATGGCCGTTCCTCTCAGCCCGGAGGAATTGCGCTTCAAACGCAACACCATCCTCAAGCACCAGTCGCAGATGGAGAACGCGCCGTTCCTCGGCGACGACGACCGTCTGTTCTGGCAGCGCGCCGAAGACCGGAACCGCGCCACGGCACAGCTTTACAGCAGCCTTGGTCTGGCTTCGTACGAGGCAATGGAGGCCTTTGTTGAATATCATCCTATCCGATAGGATTTTATAATGTTGCAATAGATTGGCAAAAAAGAAAGTTTTTCATAAATAGTTTTTTCAATGAAAAGCACATAACGGTTAATTTCAAAAAACAAAGCAACAACAACAAATAAGTGAATCATAGGTTAAGGAATCCGACGGATCGTGAGATTAGTCGGATTTATTTTTTATAATAGGTCAGGTCGGTGCGTGCGGTGTGATAATTTATAGATGTATTTAATAATTTATATATATTCTTGTTTCCTTTTAAAAATAATTTATATCTTTGCCTTGTGTTACCTTTTCCCGAAGGGAAAAGGAGAGAACCGATGAAAGGCGTCCGTGATAAGGTAGCGGATGAACGAAGAATCTCACGCCTTTCTGTAACTTTAATAATTATGCCGAATGTTAGGGATTTTTCTATAGGCAATATATGTGAAGAATATGGGAGCTCTGTCCAATATCCTGATGTATTCCGTAGGCAGTCTGTTGCTTGGGGTGCTTCTTACTATTGTAGGCATCGTCTTGATGTTTGTTTTGATACGTTTGTGGTATCGTAATTGCACGTTTACGCCGTTGAGTTTTGTCGTAGGAGGTGTCCTTTTCTTCTTCTTGGCTTTTCAGGCAGTTCTGATTTGCGGTGCGGTTACCGTTAAATCTTATTGCGACGATGTGGAGAATGCCATCAATGTAATGGTGGAAGACCTCTCGGAGGACGTTCATTTCTCTACTGGAGACAGTCAGGCCATCTTGGACAACATCAGTAGGGAATGGCCGTTGGTGGACGATTATGTTAATATGGCTGACTTTCAGGGATATACTCCTGCTACAATAGCTGGATCGATGGCTGACGAGTTGCGCGGTTGCATAAACTGGTTTATCTTGCGGCGCGTCGGTTGGTGCTTGCTTTTTGTAGTGGTGGGAGCCTTCATCCTCGTCAAGACAATGGAGCAGCCCAGACGCAACCGACGGACAAATTTGTCGCACGTCGGAAATACTAGTGACAGTCGCCGATGTAGTACACGTCCCAAACGCTACGACGATTTTTGATTCTATCGACAGTAATTAATAATATAATAATAGATATGGCAAACCATTTAGTTATCGGATTAGGAGGCACGGGAGGTTCTGTCTTGTGCGCTTTGCGTAAACGTATTTACGAAGAGTTTCGCTCGAACGATCAGACGGGAGACGCTCACATTGAATATCTGTATGTTGATTCAAGCCTGGCCGATTTGAACAACGACGACCGTTGGCAGGCATTAGGGGTATCGGTGCAGTTATCGCCTGCCCAGCGTTTATCCATCAACGGCATTGGTGCCGGTGTATTAGATAATCTCGACCAATACCCGGGCATTAACTCTTTCATCAGCCGCCGCGACGAGGCATTGCTAAAGGAAGGCATCGGCGCCATCATCAACGAAGGCATCGGCGGTCAGCGCAGGAGATTCGGTCGTATGCTGATAGCTAATAATATGTGTGGTCTGCCACAGAACACGTTTATTGGGCAAGTGCATGCTCGCGTAAG
>JADIMC010000078.1 GCA_017694955.1 Candidatus Limisoma faecipullorum | reverse complement strand
ACACCTCCGGGGGTTCGAATCCCTCTCTCTCCGCAATAAATATTGAAAATCAACGATTTTCAGGATTAGTTCCGATAAATCTTTTTACTTTAGCGTTTCTTGAATGATGCGAATAAAAGTAGGGGATTTATGCGGTTTTTTTTGTGTGTCAATTATTGGTTGATAAAAAAATCCCTGCCGCATTTTGAAATGCGGCAGGGATTTTTTTTCTGTGGATTAATTTATTATTTAAGGAGTTCTACCGAGCGTCTTAGGAATTCGTCAAGAGCCTTTCCTTTCAGGAGGTTGTTGCCGAGTAAGGCAATGTCGATAAGTTGTCTTACTAGCGGATTTGTAACCGCATATGCATCAATTGCTTTGTTTTCCTCGTTACGCAGGTTTTCCGCTTCTTTTTCTTTAGTTTCAAGCTCTTTCTTTTCATCATCGGAAGCATCTTTTTTATCGCGCAATTCGCTTACACGTTTGTTGAGGGCTGAAATCGATTTCTCTAATGGTGAAATTTCAGTGTCAAGGGCAGATTTTGCATCGTCCATCACTTTCTTTACGACAGGATGATCAATGTTGAGAATCAGATTGTATGAATCAGGCAGCTCTCCGTAGAAACTCATTTGCCGTTGCATTGCCGCCATTTCCTTCATACGCCTCATATATTCATTTTGCGTAATCTGTACAGGTTGAGAATTTTCACCTGTTGCGTCGAACGAAATCAGGAATTCGCTTTTTTCCACTTCCGGTATCTGTGATTTGAACAGTTCGGTCATCACGGTGCGCTCTGTGTCTGACAATTGTGCGCTCTTGCGATCGGCTTTTACTATCAGATTGTCGATAATGTCGCTATCGACACGCACAAACCTTGATTTTTCGAGTTTCTGTTCCAGCAAACCTACAAAATGGCTTCCTAACTGGTCGTTAATCAGCAGCACGTCGTATCCTTTATCTGTGGCTGTCTTGATGTAGCTGTATTGTGCCGTTTTGTCAGTTGTGTACAGGTATATCAGATTGCCGTCCTTGTCGGTTTGATTACTCTCAATGATTTTTTTGTATTCTTCGAGTGTGAATTTCTTGTCTTCAGTATTGCCAAGTAGGGCGAATTTCATAGCTGCATCGCAGAATTTCTCATCTGTAAGCATCCCGTATTCGATGAATATCTTTATGTCGTCCCATTTTTCATCGAATTCCTGACGGCGAGTCTTGAATATCGTTTCAAGTTGCGAAGCCACTTTCTTAGTTATGTAAGAAGAAATTTTCTTGACATTGGAATCGCTTTGCAGGTATGAACGTGACACATTCAATGGAATGTCGGGAGAATCAATCACTCCACGCATTATCATCATGAATTCAGGTACAACTCCTTCAACAGAATCTGTAACGAACACTTGATTGCAGTAGAGTTGTATCTTGTTTTGCTGTATGTCGAGATTGTTCTTGAATTTCGGGAAATAAAGTATTCCTGTAAGAGTGAATGGATAATCAACATTAAGGTGAATCCAGAATAACGGGTCTTCTTCTCCCGGATATAGCTCGTGGTAGAATTTCAAGTAGTCTTCATCTTTCAACTCTGATGGTTGCAGTGTCCAGGCCGGTTTTGTGTCGTTGATAACGTTGTCGGTATCGGTATCCACCCATTTGCCGTCTTTCCATTCCTGCTTTTTGCCGAATATGATTGGAATCGGCAGGAATTTGCAATACTTCTTAAGCAAGGATTCTATTTTGTCCTTTTCAAGGAATTCTTTGCATTCATCATCGATGTAGAGGATTATGTCAGTGCCTCGTTCTGATTTCTCGATTTCTTCAATTTCAAATTCGGGAGAGCCGTCGCATGTCCACTTTATTGCTTTTGCGTCTTCCTTGTAGGATAGGGTACGTATCTCTACTTTCTTCGACACCATGAATGCCGAATAGAAGCCTAATCCGAAATGCCCGATTATCGCGTTTGCATTGTCTTTGTATTTTGCAAGAAACTCCTCTGCTCCTGAAAACGCGATTTGGTTGATATATTTGTCAACATCTTCGGCAGTCATACCTATTCCGTGATCGGAAATAGTAAGCGTACCATTGTCTTTGTCGAGTTTTACTTCTACTTTCAAGTCTCCTAACTCGCCTTTGAATTCACCGCATGACGCAAGTGTCTTGAGCTTTTGCGTGGCATCGATTGCATTTGATACCATTTCACGCAAGAAAATATCGTGATCGCTGTACAAGAATTTTTTGATGACCGGGAAGATGTTCTCCGTGGTCACTCCGATTTTTCCTTTTTGCATAGTCATATTTGTAATTTTTGAATTATCAGCAAGCAAAAAAAATGCCATACCTTGTGGGGTATGACATTTTAACTGCCACTGGCGGATATTTTGTCAGTAGTCTGTTGTCTATTTCACAGTGCATGCTATTTTGTCCTCGCCTTCTTTGTGGTCTATTGTCAGTTGCGTGCCTTGGTTGACTTCAGCGCGTAGAATCATTTCGGCAAGTTCGTCTTCTATATATTGTTGGATGGCACGTTTCAACGGTCTTGCACCATATTGCTTGTCGAAACCTTTTTCCACGATAAATTCCTTGGCGGAGTCTGTCACGGTCAGCTGATAGCCTAATTCTGCCGCACGCTTGTGGAAACCTTCGATTTCTATATCGATTATTTTGTATAGAGCATCCTTGTCAAGGCTGTTGAACATCACGATGTCATCCACTCGGTTGAGAAACTCAGGTGCGAATGTGCGGTTGAGGGCTTTTTGTATTACTCCGCGCGAGTACTCTTTCTCGTTGCGGCCTGTGTTGAATCCTACGCCTCCACCGAAATCCTTCAGTTGGCGTGTGCCGATGTTGGATGTCATTATTATTATGGTGTTTTTGAAATCGACTTGGCGGCCTAAACTGTCGGTAAGCCTGCCTTCATCCATTACTTGAAGCAACATATTGAACACATCGGGATGGGCTTTCTCTATCTCGTCAAGCAATACTACAGAATACGGGCGACGACGTACTTTTTCCGTCAATTGTCCGCCTTCTTCATAGCCTACATATCCCGGAGGTGCGCCCACAAGACGAGAAACGGAGAATTTTTCCATATACTCACTCATATCCACGCGGATTAACGCATCGCGCGAGTCAAACAGGAATTCTGCCAGTTTTTTTGCTGTATGTGTCTTTCCGACGCCGGTCGGACCAAGGAACATAAATGTTCCTATAGGGCGGTTAGGGTCTTTCAGGCCGACACGGTTGCGCTGTATGGCTTTTACAATCTTGTCAATGGCTTCGTCCTGCCCGATTATGCTTTGTTTCAGCTCGTCTTTCATATTCAGCAGTCTTATGCCTTCCGATTGGGCAATGCGCTGAACAGGAACGCCGGTCATCATAGCCACTACTTCTGCAATTTTGTCTGCATCGACAGTTTCGCGATTTTTGCTCAGGTCTTTTTCCCATTGTTCTTTTTTCTGTTGCAATTCTGTCTGCAATTTATGTGCTTCATCGCGGTAGTTGGCTGCTGCCTCGAAATCCTGTTTTCGTGCGGCATCTTGTTTTTTTGCTGTGGTTTCGGCTATCTTGCTTTCAATATCCTCTATTTCTTTTGGGGCATTGACGTTGGCGACATGCACTTTAGCCCCGGCTTCATCGAGGGCGTCAATGGCCTTGTCGGGGAAAAAACGGTCGCTTACGTAGCGACGTGTCAGCTTTATGCAAGCTTCTAACGCTTCGTCGGTATAAATCACATTATGATGGTCTTCATAATTCTTTTTTATGTTATGGAGAATTTGCAATGTCTCTTCTGGCGTTGTCTGCTCGACAATTACTTTTTGGAATCGGCGTTCTAATGCGCCGTCCTTTTCGATATTCTTGCGATATTCATCAAGAGTTGTCGCTCCGATGCATTGCAAATCTCCGCGAGCCAATGCCGGTTTAAGCAAGTTTGCGGCATCCATAGTCCCGGATGCGCTTCCTGCTCCGACTATGTTGTGGATTTCGTCGATGAATAGTATTACGTCTGGATTCTTCTTTACTTCTTCGATGATTGCTTTTATTCGCTCTTCAAATTGTCCGCGGAATTTTGTCCCAGCCACGATAGCGGCCATATCGAGAGACACAATGCGTTTGTCGAACAGCAATCGTGATACCTTGTGTTCTTTTATCCTTAATGCCAAACCCTCTACTATCGCTGATTTTCCTACGCCTGGTTCGCCGATAAGTACGGGGTTGTTTTTTTTGCGTCGGCTAAGAATTTGTATCAGCCGCTCTATTTCCCGTTCTCTTCCCACAACAGGGTCGAGCTTGCCCTCTTCAGCGGCTTTTGTTATGTCGTTGCCGAAGCGGTTAAGCACAGGTGTGTCGCTTTGAGGCGGGGCTGTGGTTTTAGTGGTGGCATTACGGTCTCCTGTCTGTTGCCGTCCTTGTTCATTGTCTTCCGGGAAAGCTTCGTCGTCATCGTAATCGTCGCCACTGTATCCTCCTGATACTGTTACTTGCGGCGCCCATTTCATTATTCCTTTGTTTATGTAGTTTTTTGTCATTTCGATTTTTTTGAATGAAATGCAAAAATAATGCCAATTGTGAATCTTTTTGAGCTTTTTTTTGTGTGTGATTCCGGATTCGATGATTTAATATAGCAATTATAACAAATTCATAACAAAATGTGAAAATAATTTGGAATTGCAGAAAATGTGCTTTAACTTTGAAAAATATTGATAATTTTACTTTACTAACCTTTTAAATTAAAACCAGTATGAGAAAAAATTCTGTACTATGGTTGTCTCTTTTGGCTTTCCCGTTATTTGGATATGCCCAAGAGCAGGCACAAGGTGTTATCACGCTTGAGACAGCGAAGGCTGTCGGTGAAGAATTGTCAGTCACGACATTCTGTACTTCAATCAACGAGCCTGTAATTATCGACTGGGGCGACGGTGTGGAAAAATCCTATACCATCGATCCTAACGGTTGGGGCTATGAGCAGGAACAGACTGAGGCTATCAAGGGGCAGACAATCAAAATCAAAGGAAATAT
Source organism: Candidatus Limisoma faecipullorum (assembly GCA_017694955.1). GTDB lineage: Bacteria > Bacteroidota > Bacteroidia > Bacteroidales > Muribaculaceae > Limisoma > Limisoma faecipullorum. The sequence goes on along the minus strand of JADIMC010000078.1, from coordinate 18,691 downwards.
CAAGTGCCTTCGTTGTAATGAGCAGCAGCTTACTTCATTTTCGGCAGAAGGCTTGACTTCAATCACTGAACTCGACATTTCGGAAAACCAGATAACAGAGGTTGACCTTTGCGAGATGCCTGAATTGGTGGATTTTGATATGTCGAAGAATAAACTGACTGCGCTGACATTGACAGGTATGCCGAAGCTAGAGGATTTGAATTTGAGCTATAATGAGATTGATTCTCACGAGTTGTACATATCCTCGCTTGCTGAAAACTTGGTTGAGTTGAACGTATCGAGCAACAAGCTTGTAACTCTCAATCTTAATGCGTTCAGTAATCTGGAATATTTCTATGCTTCCAATAATCCGGATTTGACTACGGTGGTGTTTTATGACGGCAGTACTAAGCTGCGCATCATCGATATGTCGGATTGCTACATAATGCATTTCTACGGCATAAGTCTGCCCAACCTGTCGCAGTTGCTGCTTAGCAATAATGCTCTGCTTGACTGGGAGGTCGGTGATTATCCGAATCTTACAAGCTTAAGTGTCATAGGCAACCAATTAACGTCGATAGATGTCACTAAGTATCCGAAATTGTATCAATTCTCTTGTAGCAATAACCGGCTTTCGAGTCTGAATCTTTCCAACAATCAGGAATTAATCACTCTTATGTGCTCGGACAATGAGTTGACGGCACTCGACCTTTCGGTGAACACTGAGATATCGACTTTGGATGTCGCTAACAACAATCTTGCGAAACTCGACATAACTATGCTCGGCAATATTCAGGAGCTTAACATAAGCGGCAATCCTTTGCGGCGCATAGACCTTACGAACGCATATTACCTGCAGGCGTTCGAGGCAACAGACACGCAGTGCGATTATTTCTATTTCAATTATGTCAGCCCATCCGGAACATTAGAGAAAATCGACATCAGGAACAATCCGCGTATGACATCGGATGCTCTGAGCATGATGTACAAGACAATGCCGGCGCACGCAGATTCGTGGTCGAGCGAGCCTACATTGCTGATAGAAGGCTCCAACGGAGAGCATTCCGACACTGATTATGTGACGAGCAGCGATATGCAATGGAAAGTGGATGTAGAGGGTGACGGAACTGCTCAGAACGCGGAGACGGATGTGACAATCAACGCGACACTTACTGACGGAACCGTGCACGTGGAAGGACAGACCGGTGGTAACTTGTTGAATGATGGGGTGTATGATTTTCCGAAATATACCACCGGTAACGGCGCATTTGCAATAGCTCAATGGCAGGCTCCTTATTATCAGGCGTTGGCATCGGTGTCCGACAAGGCAAATGTCGGCGTGCCTATTTGCATTTTTGCCGAACCGGCTGAGGGCTATAAGTTCAAGAGCGTGACCGTCAACGGAGAGGAGATTGCCGAGGACTGGTTCGTAGTTACCGGGCCTTCGACTATAGAGGTGAATTTCACTTTGGCGGACAAATCCATATCGTTCACGACAGACAAAGCCGGGCGCACAATGCAGTTCTCCCTCGCTTCAGATGAGCCAAACGCGACTGTTCAAATCGACTGGGGCAACGGTTCGCGTCAGGAGACTGTCATCGGCAATTCCGGTATGACATGGATTGACGGCACGTCGGCAGGCGAGACGATAACTATTTACGGCGATGTGGCGTATGCTAATTTTGAGAGCTATGAATTGCCTAATACGGATTTGATTGATAATGAAATCACATCAATCGACCTTTCGAAGAATGACGGATTGAGAGAATTGTGCGTGTACGGCAATCCGCTGACTTCCCTCGACGTGACAAATCAGAAAAGTCTGGTATATCTTGACTGCGCGGCTTGTTACGAGCTTACAGAGTTAGACATAGCGGAGAATACCCAGCTTGTATATCTTGACTGCCATGGAAATAAGATTGGCAATCTTGATTTGTCGAATTGTTCAGGGCTTGTAGAGCTGATAGCGTTCAACAACGAGCTTACGGAAATAGATTTCGGGAATAATCCGGAGTTGATGTCCGTTAAGTTGACTAACAATAAACTCACATCTTTGGATGTGTCGAATCTTGCAAAATTGGAAGAATTGGAGGCCAATGGAAATATGCTTGCGGAAGTGGATGTCGAGAATAACGGTAATCTGGTTTCGTTGTCACTTGGCGATAACGACCTTACATCGCTTGACCTATCTACTAACACGAAATTGCAGAGCCTGTCGTTCAACGACAATGCCATTCATTCGATAGATTTGAGCATGCTCAGGGAGCTTGGCTCCATAAATTGTGGCGGCAACGGTATGACCGCTTGCGAATTGGACGATTTCTATTGGAATCTTCCGGAGTTCCCGTATGATGAGGATGAAATCACAGGCACGACCCTTACAGTGCAGACCGGAGAGGAAGAAACGCCTAACGATGCCCGTAATGCCGACAGCTTTATAGCTACGAATAAAGGTTGGATTGTCAATATTACAGGAAATGCTTCCGGCTGTGACGAGGCATATATTACTGTTATTCCTTCTGTCAACGGCTCTATTGCTCTTACGGATGTTGATGGTAATCCTGTAGAATCAGGCGACAAGGTTAAGAAAAATTCACCGATTAGTGTTACGGCTACGCCGGATGATACGTATGAGCTTGATGCAATTACGCTTAATGGAGAGCGTATCGATGGAACTGAATTTACTATAGCACGCGCATCTGAAATTTCCGCTTTGTTCAAGAAACTTGGTGGTATCGATAGCGTCGATTTGGAAGGTGTTTCCATCAATGGCGGCAATCAGGAAATTGTGGTATTTGCTGATACTGAGAGCAAAGTTGAGGTTTACAATTTGCAGGGAGCAAACGTCTTTGCCGGTAATGAGTCTGGCGAGTTGCGTGTGCCGGTTGCTTCAGGTGTATATGCCGTGCGTGTTTCTAATGGGCAAGGTACGATGGTGAAAGTTGTAGCTGTGAAATAATAGGTTTATGTCATTATTGCAGCGGCGGCATATTTTTGCCGCCGCTGTTTTTATTAGGTGGTTTGTTCTATGTCAGATTTCGAATGTGATTCCTATGGTTGGCAATAATGTCCCGCTTTCTTGCTTTATATGTTTCATTATGTAGCGTTCAGGGTTTTGAGGGTCTATTTGTCCGGTGCTCATAAGTATGTCTTGTTGTTTCAGTGTGCTTTTTGTTACGTTTTGCAAATCGATATAAAATCCGAGCATGCAGTTTTTGAAATAGAATGATTTGTCTATGCGTATGTCGAGTTGTCCATAGGCAGGTAGCCGCATCGTGTTGTATTGGCTGTAGTCGTAATATGGACGGCCTTGTGCGTCCCACGCAGTTATCAGTGATGATTTGTCAGGGTCGTATGGTGTATAGGGCGTTCCGCCGATACAGCTTATTTTTGCTCCGATGCTCCAATTCTTTGGAAAATTGTATGTTCCGCTCGCATTGAAGATGAAGCGGTTGTCCCATGCTGAAGCCACATAATCTGATTCCTTATTGTTACGGTATTCGCTTCTGAATATGGTGAATGATGCGGCAAGGTTGAATTTACCTGTGATTAGCCATTTTAACATTAGTTCCGCTCCGTATGAATGTCCTTCGGCCGTGGGAATGAGTTGTTCGTTGCCTATTACACCGTAATCGTTGCCTTTGCACATCAATGGGATTCCGTCATTGACAGATAGTGGAATGTTTCCGTATCTCTTGAAAAAACCTTCAGCTGATATTTGCAAGTTGTTTATTTGATATGAGATACCTGTTCCGGCTTGGTCGGAACGCATATATTTTAGGTTTTTGTTTACTAATTCTCCTTTATCTTTGAATCCCATTGCCGTGTATGGAGGCAGTTGGTAGTAGCGTCCTATGTTGGCGCTTAGATAAATACTGTTGGCAACGCGCCATGATAAAGCCAACCGTGGCGACAGTTGATTATATAAATGGCGGGTCTCATTTGAGAAGTTGCAGGCGTCGCTGCGGATTCCAAGCGAAGCTGTGAAGCGGTCGGTCTCGTAGGATGCTGTTCCGAAAAATCCCCAGCGTAAGATGTCGAGTGATGTGTGATAATCGTAAGTATGCGTATCATTGGTGAATACTTTTTGGTACGATGTGTTGTTGTAGTTTGAATATTCGATATTGACACCGGCATTCACTTTCCAATTATTTGCGATAAGGAGATTCTCGAAGCGCATTTTTGTCTCTTGCTCGGTGGAACGTAGTCGTAAAGATAGATTGTCGGGGCTGCTTTCGTCGTTGTTGCGATATTTTGTGTTCTTGTTTTGCAGGTAGCTGTGGCTTGCGACTATGGTCTGTATGTTGTTGCCTGCATAATGCTTATAAGCGGTGCCTATGGTGAACATATTCTGTTGTATTTTAGGTAGATAGCTGAGTATGTATTCAGCGTCTTCCCCTTTTTCGTCAGTGTTTAGCCTCATATTGTCGATTCCGCCTAAACCTAATATTGTCAATTCATTATGCTTGTCGAAACGTGTCTTTATTTTGAATTGCGCGTCTGTGAACGTCGGAAGGAAAGGCAATCCCAATACTTTGAATAAGAATTGCAGATATGATTGGCGTACGGATACGATGTATGATGTCTTTTCTCCGATGTGTCCGTTGGCTGCCAGTGACACGTTGGAGTAGCCTAAGGTTGCTTTCAGGGTATTACGGTCCATATATCCGTCGCGCAGTCGGAAGTCGAGAACGGAACTTAAGGCGTTTCCTTTTCCTGCCGGAAAAGCTCCGGTATAGAATTCAACTTCACGTATCAGGTCGGCATCGATAATCCCTACAGGACCGCCAGATGCTCCTTCTGTGCTGAAGTGGTTTACAATGGGGATTTCGATTCCGTCTAAATAGAATCGGTTTTCTGAAGGTCCTCCGCCTCTGACTATTAGGTCGTTGCGGTATCCTATGGGAGAGAATGCCACTCCGGGATATGATTGCACGATGCGGGAAATGTCGCGATTAGCTCCCGGCGATTTTTCTATTTCTTGCAAGCCGATGGTATATCTGCCAACTGGTGATTCTGCTAAGCGACGGAATGGGGATACTGTGACGCTGACTTCTTGTAATTCGGTTGTGCTGCTTTCTAATTCGGCATCGATGGTTATGTCGCTTGTGGAGACAATATATTCGGGTGTTACAAGTGTTTTATATCCTAAGAGAGATATTTGCAGGCTATAGATTCCTGGTTTGACATTCTCTATTGTGAAGTGTCCCGTTGAATCGGCATAGGTACCCTTGTCTGTACCGTATATTTGCACAAGGGAATATGGTAGCGGTGTCTTTTCTATTTTGTCGCTGATAAGTCCTTTGATTGAATGTCCTTGTTGTGCTTGTGACGTGAAAGAGAAAAAAAGAAAAAGCAGGGTAGATATTAGCAGACTGTATTTTGTATATGATGAAACAGACAAAGCCGCACATTTTGTGCGGCTTTGTCTGTTATGGCAAGTGCTGTTATTTTGCCTTTGCTTCAACATCGGGGGCGATTAATTTGTAGCCTTTTCCGTGGATGTTGATGATTTCGATTGACGGATCGTCTTTCAAGTGCTTGCGCAATTTGGTGATATAAACATCCATACTGCGAGCGTTGAAATAGTTGTCGTCAATCCAAATGGTCTTCAATGCGAAATTGCGCTCAAGAATTTCGTTGACATGTGCGCAAAGCAAGCTGAGCAGCTCAGACTCCTTAGTGGTGAGTTTGGTGATTTTGTCGTCAATCATCAACACTTGTTTCTGAGTGTCGAAAGTAAAACGCCCAATCTTGTACATTGTGATTTCCTTTCCTTTCTTTCCTTTTACGCGGCGTAAAATCGCTTCAATTCTGAACACAAGCTCTTCCATACTGAACGGCTTTGTGATGTAGTCGTCAGCGCCAATTTTGAACCCTTCAAGGATATCTTCCTTCAGCGATTTTGCCGTCAGGAATATGATAGGAACTTCACTGTTGACGGTGCGCACTTCTTGAGCTAACGCGAATCCGTCTTTCTTTGGCATCATTACATCGAATACGCATAAGTCGTATTTTCCTTTGAGGAAAGCCTTGTAGCCTGCCTCTCCATCCGGGAACAAGTCTGCATTATAACCTTTTGCTTGAAGATACTCTCTCAGCAGCATGCCGAGGTTCTCGTCGTCTTCGCATAATAGAATACGCAATCTTTCTTCCATAGTCTTAATTATTAATTGGTAATGTTATTATAAATTTCGAACCTTTGTTGATTTCACTTTCTGCCCGGATGTCGCCTTTTAATTCCGTTATCATTTTATGTACATAGGCAAGACCCAATCCGAATCCTTTGACATCGTGGCGGTTTCCTGTTGAAACACGGTAGAATTTCTCAAATATCTTTTTCAAATCGTCTTTTTTCATCCCGATGCCATTATCTTGTATGGTTATTTCTATGCGGTTGTTTGGCAAATTGCGGGTGGCGACGTTCAGCTCAAGAGGGCAGTCGTCGCGGCGGTATTTTACGGCATTGTCGAGAAGATTGAAGATGACATTGGTGAAATGCATCTCGTCCACATTTACTATAGGGTCTTCTGCGTCGAGCGTGGCATTAATGCGTCCTCCGTATTTCTCTACCTTCAGTTTAAAGGTGTTGACAATATTGGCGATTACATTATTGGCGTCAACTTCTTGCAACTTTAATGTCGCTTTTTGCCGGTCGAACATCGACATTTGCAACACTTTCTCGACTTGGAAACGTAGCCTTTTTGTTTCATCGTTGATTACTGTTGAGATGTGCTGCATCATTGTCGGACTTTTTCTCACAGAGTCATCATTCAGCATCTGTGCAGCAAGCGATATGGTGGATATCGGTGTCTTGAACTCATGTGTCATATTGTTGATGAAGTCATTTTTCATCTCGGACAATTTTTTTTGCCTGAATGCCAATATGATGGTCCACAGGAATATTATGAGCAATATAAGTGTGAATGCAAATGCTGGAATCATAAATTTTATCGACGAGAATATGTATTTGTTCTTGTCGGGAAAATATACATTTATGTAATGCCGTCTTGAGTCTGGGTCGTTGGAAAACAGCGCTTGGGTAAAGATGGTTTTTTTGTTTGTGTTCTCGTTATAGCTGCTTGATTTATATACAATGTTGCCATTGCGATCGATTATCGCATATTCGAAAGGTATGACGATTCCATTATTTTCAAGCTCTGTTTTCAGATATGATTTAACGGTGGCGGAATCGGCGCGCTCTGTGATAGGGCGGTTGCTTGACTGGTTCAAGATGGTCAGAATAACCTCGTTGAGCAACCCTTTCTGATATAGATATTGCTCTTTAAGCGCTTTCTGGTATGAAGATATTTTATCGTCTAATCCGTTGTTGCGAAAGTTGTTGAAGTCATAGCTTTCTATCCCTTGCAATTGAGGTTGTGATGAATCGAAAATTTCTGGTTCAATCACCATCATATCTTCTTCAAGGAATTTTTTTGTCTCATTTTGCTCCAGTGCGGTTGACAATGCGTAAAGACTTCGTTTTGCTCCTTCTGAAAAGTGCTGCTCGCGCATCTTTATCATCTCCTCCATATACATTACCTGTACGTAGAGCAGTCCGGCGAATGTGAGCGCCATTACAATTGTCAGCATCCATATTGTAGATTTCTTCATTTTGAGCGAATTTTAAAAATTCATTGTAACATAGGTTTTGCTATGTTTTTCAAGGCAAAAATAGGGAAGAAATCTTAAAATTCAATGCGAAATTAAATAAATTTTTCTGATTTACTTAATTTTGGCAATTAGATACTGTTTTTAACTGTCGTCTGGATGATTAGGATAAGCGGCATTTTTCTTGTAAAAAATGCCGCTTATCCTAATCATTGTTTTTTCTTTTATTGATTGGTATATCCGCCGCCAAGAGCTTTGTATAACTGTACGGTAGCAAGTAATTCATTAAGGACGGCCGTATTAAGACCTATTTGGGCTTCAAGCAACTCTCGTTGTGCGTCAAGCAGGTCCATATAGCTTGTCACTCCGTTTATATATTGCAGCTGAGCCAGCTCAAGATATTTACTTGCTGATGCTTCCAATGCTTTCCAAGAAGTGGTGATTTCTTTATTTTTACGTGATGCCACTATGGCATCGTTCACTTCCTTGAATGCCGTAAGTACTGTTTTCTGATATGAATATACTTCCTGTTCATACCGTGCTTGTGCCGCCTTGTGCCGCGCTTTGTTCTTGAAGAGCCCGAATAGCGGTTGAATGAGGTCTCCCGCCCCGAACCAATAAGGACTTTTCAGTAAATTGCCTAATTGGTCGCTTTCGAATCCGAGCATTCCGGTGAGGCTTATCTGTGGGAACATACTTGTATAAGCCACTCCCACTTCTGCGTTCATCTGTTTTAATTCGTATTCAGCAGCGCGGATGTCGGGACGGCGTTCGAGTAGCGACGAGGGTAGTCCTACTGGCAGTATGTCTGGAAGGCTTTGTTCCTCGAGTGATATGCCGCGAGGTATGTCGTGGGGATATTCTCCGAGTAATAGAGCAAGATCGCTTTCTTTCATTTGGATTTGTTTCTCCAATGTAGGTACTCTTGTTTCTGTTCTTGCCAATTCAACAAGAGCCTGATTATAGGCAGTCTCTGAAGTGAGACCTCCGTCAAAACGCAATTTCGCGAGCTTTACGCTTTCTTTACGGGCATCGAGCGTTTGTTTGACAATTGCAAGTTCCCGATCTAAGGCTGTAAGCTCAAAATATGAAGCAGCAACTTCCGATACTATGGTCATTTTGAGCGCGCGCTGCGCTTCCACAGATTGCATGTATGCGGCGATGTCGGATTCTCTTGCCCAGCGGAGTTTGCCCCATAGGTCGAGTTCCCAGGCGAAATTCAGTTTCACTCCCGGTTCCGGATCATTGTCATAATTGTCGCCTCCATAGTTTGTTGCTTCATTTTCTGCATGTATCCTGAAATCAATTGTCGGGAATATATTTGCAGTTGATATGCGCTTTGCTGCCGCCATCTCTTTTATCTTTGCGGCTGCGGCACACATATCTTTATTATTTGTCAAAGCTGTGTTAATGAGCTTTTGTAGTACAGTGTCCTGATAGAGGTCGCCCCATGCGATATCTGCCACCGTGGCGCTGTCGCCTGCTATTTCGAAGGTTTCAGGCATATTCAAGTCAGGACGGCTGTATTCTTTGCCCAATTTGCAGGAAGATGTCCCTATGCCGATTGCTACGGTCGCGATTACAACAGGGAGGAATGACCGCCCTTTTTTCAAAATCTGTCGTAAGCTGCTGTTTTTGATTTTGTAAATCAGCACAAAGAAGAATGGTACCATGACTATTCCAAGCGTCGTTGCGAATATCATTCCGAAAAATACGCCGGTGCCGATACTGTGGCGTGATGCGGAGCCTGGACCGCTTGCTAAAACCATAGGCAACATGCCGAGGATGAATGCAAGCGATGTCATAAGGATAGGGCGGAAACGCAACTGTGCCGCGTGTATGGCGGATTTTACCACATCACCTCCTGCGTCAACCTGCACTTTTGCAAATTCCACAATAAGGATTGCGTTCTTTGCAGCAACGCCTATGAGTGTGACAAGACCTATTTGGAAATAAACGTCGTTCTCGAGACCGCAACCCCATATTCCGAGATATGCGCCGAATGCTGCTATCGGCATCGAGAGAAGCACCGCTATTGGTACAATCCAGCTTTCATATTGCGCCGCAAGGAACAGGAACACGAATAGCAATACTAAAGCGAATACGGCGCCTGTCTGTCCGCTTGCTTGCTTTTCTTGATATGACAGACCGCTCCATTCTATTCCTATGTTTTCAGGAAGATGCTCTTCCACGATGCGTTCTATTGCCATCATTGCCTCTCCTGTGCTGTATCCGGGAGCGGCTACGGCACTGATTGCAGATGTGGTGAACATATTGAAACGCTTTATTGTTCCAGGTCCGGTAGTATATTCTGTCGTTCCCAGTGCTGTCAACGGAACCATCGCTCCGTCTTTAGCCTTGAGGTAGAACATGCTCAGGCTTTCTTGAGTGGCGCGGTATGGTGCTTCCGCTTGTATATATACGCGGTAGATGCGGTTGAACATATTGAAGTCGTTGACATATACGGAGCCTAAATATGCTTTCATCGTGTTGAATATGTCGGCAATCGGTATCCCGAGGAATTGTGCCCTGTCACGGTCAACATCGAAATATAATTGCGGAATTTCAGATTGCAAGGCGGATGATACTCCTCGCAATTCCGGTGCTTGTGAAGCGTAGAGCAGGAATGTGTCGGTTGCGTTAATCAGGTCTTCCCAGCTTGCATCGCCACGTGCCTCCAATTGCATCTCAAGTCCTCCGCTTTCACCGAGTCCGGGTATTACCGGCGGGCGGTTTATGTAAGTCTTTACTTCCGGATAGTAATAAAATTCTTTTCGGGCTTCTTCCATCACGTCGGCAACTCCCATACCGGAGCCTTTGCGCTCCTCCCACGGTTTCAGTATTACGGTGAGGGTGGAACGGCTTTGTGATGTTCCGACACGTGAACTGCTTCCAGTGACATTCTGCACGTAAGCTACAGCAGGAAGTGATTTTAAGTATTCTATTGCCCGGTTGGTCACTTCACGTGTTCTTTCAAGGGCGGTGCCCTCAGGCATTTCAAGTTCTACCGTGAAATACCCTTGGTCTTCTTCTGGAATGAAACTGGTGGGAATCAGACGGTTGAACACAACTATTGCGACTATTAATATGCCGAATCCGGCAAGTACACGTCTCGGGTTACCCAGTACGATGCGCAATATTTTAGCATATTTGCGGTTGCCCGTTGCAAGCCAATAGTTTATCATCTTGAATACTTTGGCTTTCTTCTTATGTTCGGGACGCAGTATGAGCGCGCACATAGCAGGGCTGAGCGTTAGAGCGACAACCATTGACAGAACGACGGATACGACTATGGTTATCGAGAACTGGCGGTAGAGCAGCCCGGTAATGCCGTCAAGGAAACTTACAGGTACGAATACTGCTGCAAGTACCAATGATGTGGCAACTAAGGCTCCGGTAAGCTCCTTCATAGCTTTGTGAGTGGCTTCCCGCTGTGGCAGACCTTCCTCTTTCATAATACGTTCCACGTTCTCTACTACCACAATGGCATCGTCAACCACGATACCGATTGCAAGTACCAGACCTAACAATGTGAGGGTGTTGAGGGAGAATCCCATCATTAGCATAAAAGCAAACGTGCCTATTAATGAGATTGGCACGGCAATGATAGGGATAAGTGCGGCTCTCCAGTTCTGTAGGGAGAAGAATACTACTATTACGACGAGGAATAATGCTTCAAAAAGCGTCTTATACACTTCGTGGATTGATTGTGAAATGTATTCCGTCATATCGAACGGGAAGTTGTATTCCATCTCGTCAGGGAAATTCTTGCTTATTTCTTTCATTGCGTTTTTCACATTCTCCGCAACTTCCATAGCGTTTGCGCCAGGTAGCATATATATGGCGAGAATTGCTGCATTTTTCCCGTTGATTCCGCTTTCCGTATTATAGGACGATGCTTCAAGCGACACTCTTGCCACATCGCGCATTCTGACGATTGTTCCGTCAGGGTTGGCTTTGATTACGATATTCTCAAATTCTTCTACAGTTGACAGTCGTCCGGATGCTGTGACAGGCATTGTTACATCCACATCGAGTACCGGCTGCTTGCCTATTTCACCGGCTGCCGATTCCCTGTTCTGGTCTTTTAGTGCGTTTTGTATGTCTTTTAATGTCAATCCCATATTCGCCATACGGTCAGGATATATCCATATTTGCATACCGTAGTAACGACTTCCGACATTGGAGACGCGTCCTACGCCTGGAATACGTCTCAAGACGTCGAGCACATTGATTGTGGCGAAGTTGCTGAGGTATATTTCGTCGAATTTGGGGTCGTCGGACATCAGTGTGAGTGTCATCAATTGGCTTGGCGACTGCTTTTCCACGGAGATTCCGTTTTGTATGACCTCGGCCGGCAGACGGCTTTCCGCCAATTTCACTCGGTTTTGTATTTCAACGGCAGCCATATCGGCATCCGACGACACATCGAATGTCACAGTTATTGTCAGATTGCCAGAATTGGTACAGCTGCTTTGCATATAAATCATTCCTGGAGTACCATTCAATTCTTGCTCTATTGGAGTGGCTACAGCCTGTGACACGGTCAACGCGCTTGCTCCTGGGTATGATGCGCTTATCTTGACGACAGGCGGGGTAATCTGTGGATATTGGTCGATTGGCAGGAATGCAACTCCGAGTAATCCTCCAATTACGATAAGTACAGATATTACTATAGAAAATACAGGCCTGTCGATGAAAAATCCTGGTTTCATTTTTCGTCTTTTGCTTTTAGGGCTTCGATTGCCTTTTTGTCGGTCGAAGCTATTGGTTTAACTTTCACATTCGGCTGCAGTTTGTGGTAGCCTTCCACTACGATTTGTTCGTTTGCTCCAAGACCACGTTCAATTACCGTGTTGTTTCCGATTTCCGGACCAGTTTGCACATAGCGTTTTTCTGCTATGCTGTCTTTCCGGATGACATAAATGAACGCTCCTCCTTTTTCTATCGACAGAGCCTTTTTAGGCACCACAATCGCACCTTCTCTCACGTCGAGCAACAACTTTACTCTTGTGAATTGTCCGGGGAGCAAGGTCTTTTGAGGGTTTGGCAATTCTGCGCGCACACCGAAAGTACCTGTCTCAGGGTCAACCAACGGATCTGCGAAATCGACTATTCCGTTGATTGGATATTCTGAATTGTCAGCCAATGTGACTGTTACGGTCGGTTGCCACGATCTGGTAGCGTCCGTTTCTCCGAATTTCACATTTCGTTTTTCCGCTTTCAAATAGTCTAATGCTGTCATTTTGAAATCAACAAGAACAGTGTCACTTTTTACTACGGCAGCAAGTTTCGATTGTCCGCTGGGACCGACTAATGTACCTATGTCAACATAACGTTCGCTTATGTATCCCGACATTGGAGAAGTGATGACAGTATAGCTCAATTCAAGTTCTGCTTCGTCGAGGTCGGCTTTGCTCATTGCAATATTGGCTTCGGCATTTTCAAGTGCTGCTATTGCGTTGTCGAGGTCAAGCTGACTTGCTGCATGCTGTTCATAAAGTGGGCGTAATCTTTCTACATCCCTTGATGCTTTTGCAGCCGAAGCCTCGTCTTTTTTCAGTTGTGCTTTGGCTTTTTCAACCCGTGCTTTGTATTGGGCTTGGTTGATGACGAACAGCGGCTCACCCTTTTCGACATATTTACCTTCTTCAAAAAGCATTTTCTCAAGATAGCCCTCAACTCTTGCGTGCAGCTCAACGAACTGAGATGCACGTATTCGCCCTACGTATTCGCCATAAAGGTGGACGTCTTGCTTTGATGGTTTCTGGACGACAACGACCGGAGGCTGTGGTTGCTCTTTTGATTTACATCCGGCAAAGATTGCCGACAGGATAGTAATTGTGAGAATTTTGTAAAATAGTCCTTGTTTAAACATAGCTGTCAAAATTACCAATTCTGAAAAATAACTGTAATGTTGCCATTAAAAATCATTCCAAAATCACGACTTAGTCGCAATTTGTTGGTATGTAGAATGTTATGCCGTGCGCTTTTGGAAACTTGTAATATGCGGTGTGGACATATTCATCATTCAAGTGTGGAATTAGTCCACACGGTTTGTTAATCGATGAAGCGTTTTGTCAAATCTGAATACTTGTCTATACGGCGGTCTCTGAGGAATGGCCACCATCGGCGTACCTGTTCGGAGCGTTGCATATCGATGTCGATTAAGGCTATGCATTCATTGTCGCATGGGGCTTCGAATAGTAATTCTCCTTGCGGACCGGCTATGAAGCTGCTTCCCCAGAATTGTATTCCATTGGTCATTCCTGACGGATCTTTTTCAAGTCCGACTCTGTTGACAGAGATTACTGGCAATCCGTTGGCAATGGCATGTCCGCGTTGTGAAATCATCCATGCTTGTCGTTGGCGTTGTTTTTCGTCTTCTTTGTCGGAGCTTTCCCATCCTATTGCAGTAGGGTATATAAGTATTTCGGCTCCTTTCAATGCCATAAGCCTTGCAGCTTCTGGATACCATTGATCCCAGCATACCAGCACGCCTAATTTGCCTATTGAGGTGTCGATAGGGTTGAATCCAATGTCACCGGGTGTGAAATAGAATTTTTCATAATAGGCAGGGTCGTCGGGAATGTGCATCTTCCTGTATTTCCCGGCAATGGAGCCGTCGTTTTCGAAAACCACAGCGGTGTTATGGTATAATCCTGCAGCGCGTTTTTCGAAAAGCGATGTGACGAGCACGGTGTGGTTGTCCTTTGCAATTTTGCTGTAGAAGCTGGTGGATTCTCCAGGAATTGATACGGCAAGGTCGAAATTGCCTGTATTTTCCGTCTGGCAGAAATATAATGAGTCGTGGAGCTCCTGCAGTACGATAAGCTCAGCTCCTTGTCTTGCCAAATCCTCTATTTTTTGTTTTAGCAAGATTCGGTTATTTTGGATATCGTTGGTGTTTGCCTGTTGTATTATGCCGGTTTTCATTGAACTATCAGTTTATAGATTTATAGAACCTTTTGGAAATTGCATCGTGACGCAATGCAGAGAGCCGTGTTGCTGTATGAGTGCGCGGCAGTCGATGCCCGCTACTGTATATCCTTTGAATATGCCGCCGATAGCTTGAATGGCTTTTCGGTCGTTTTCAGGTTGACAATAAGTAGGGACTAATACAAAACCGTTTCCTATCAGGAAGTTGGCGTATGTGGCAGGAAGTCTGTTCCCGTTGTCATCATAAATTGGAGAGGGAAGAGGCAGCTCTGTCAATTTGTACGGTTCATTTTTTGCAGAACAGAAATCGCTTAGTTGCTCTTTCATTCTTAGCAATTCGGTATAGTGGGAATCGGTAGTGTTATTTGTCGCTACGTATAGTATGTTGTTGTTTGGTGCAAATCTTGCCAATGTGTCAATATGACTGTCTGTATCATCTCCTTCAAGATAGCCATAATCGAGCCAGAGTATTTTTTTTGAGCCGAAAACCCGGTTTAAGGTGTTTTCTATTTCATCCTTGCTGTGTCCTCCGTTTCGATTTGGTGACAAAAGGCATTTGCTTGTTGTCAAAAGTGTGCCATTGCCGTCGCTTTCAATAGAACCTCCTTCAAGTACGAACGACAGCAGGTTAGTGTAGTTTTTTTTGTCGAATAAACCTTGCTCTTTCAAATTGGATGTTATGAGGTTGTCAAAGTCGGCAGCGAATTTCATTCCCCATCCGTTGAATTTGAAGTCATTGATTCTGGGAAGCCCGTTGACTATTGTTGTAATCGGGCCTGTATCGCGCGCCCATGTGTCGTTTGTTGTGATGTCGAAATATCTGATGATGGAGTTGTCAAGATGCTTTAACTGTCTTTTCGCGTCACGCGTATCCGGTGCTACAATAATCAATTGTTCATTGCTGTTGTTGATGGCTCTGGCTATTTCAATAAAGCACTGTTGTGCCTCATTGAGCATATGGCACCAGTCGGTGTCCTTATGCGGCCAAGATAGCATTATGGCATCTTGGGGTTCCCATTCTGCTGGCAGACGAGTGTAGTTGCCGTCCATTCCTCATTCGTTATAATCCGACAATGTGTCGAAGATTGAGTCGTTGTCTTGCAGGTATTCTTCGCAATAATTGCGGAACGCATCCCTTTCCTTGTATCCCATTTCTTCGCACCATTCCTTGAATGCCGCCTTTAGATTATCGTCTTCGTTAATCTGACGTTTGAATTCGCTTTCTGCAATATCAATGCTTCCGAACTGAGAAAGCATATCGTGGATTGTAACAGATATGTCAATCATATTTATAAGTTTTTACAAACCAAATAATGCGATTCGTATGTCGAAATGTTTTAATTACTCGCAAAGATAATATATGCAATTTGTATAAAAAAGAGCTTTTTGTTTTTTTATGTTTCTATGCTTTCCATTCATTAAAAGCAAACGCCATTTTACTGTGCGGGCAATATGAAAAGAGGCACATAGGTTGACTTTCAACCATATATGCCTCTTTGTTTTGTCTTTTGCCGAAAATCTTCTTATTCAGCGACAACCTCGAATGGTATTTCGACAGAAACTTCTTTGTGAAGTTTCAACAATGCCTTGTAGCTGCCTACTTCCTTCACGCTGTCTTTGATGAAGATAACTTTGCGGTCAACATTGAACCCGAGTTTCTCCAATGCTTCTGCTATTTGGATGTTGTTTACAGAACCGAAAATAGTGCCTGTTGAGCTTGTCTTTGCACCGATTGTCAAAGTGACTTCTTTCAAAGACTCGGCAAGAGCTTCCGCGTCTGCCTTGATTTTTGCAAGTTTGTGTGCACGTTGTTTCTGGTTTTCTGCAAGCATCTTCAATGCCGATTCAGAAGCGATAACTGCTTTGCCTGTAGGAATCAGATAATTTCTGCCATATCCGCTTTTGACCTCTACTACATCGTCCTTATAGCCGAGGTTGCTTACGTCTTCTTTTAATATGATTTTCATAATCGTAGTCCTTAAAAATTATTTCATCAAGTCTGTTACAAAAGGAAGAAGGGCAAGATGACGCGCACGTTTTACGGCTTGTGCCACTCTTCTTTGATACTTCAATGAAGTCCCGGTGATGCGGCGAGGCAAAATTTTACCTTGCTCGTTCAAGAATTTCTTGAGGAATTCAGGATCTTTGTAGTCGATATACTTGATTCCGCTTCTTTTGAAACGGCAGTATTTTTTCTTTTTGACGTCAACCGACAGTGGAGTTAAGTATCTGATTTCTGATTGTGTCTGTGCCATAATTATGCCTCCTTATTTTCTTCTGTTGTTTTGGTGTTTGACTTTGCAGCACGCAGGTTTCTGCGTTTTTCAGCGTATTCGGCTGCATATTTGTCGAGACGGAATGTGAGAAAACGGATTACTCGTTCGTCACGGCGATAATTAATCTCTAACTTCTTTATAAGCTGCGGGTCAGCGTTGAACTCAAGCAGGCAATAAAATCCTGTGCTTTTTTTCTGGATTGGGTAAGCCAATTTGCGGAGTCCCCAATTCTCTTCATTGACAATTTCTGCGCCGTTGTCGGTGAGAAATGTCTTGAATTTGTCTACCGCTTCCTTCATCTGTGCATCAGATAAAACGGGAGTCAAAATGAAAACGGTTTCGTACTTGTTCATATTATTAAATAGTTTTGTTAAAAATGCGGTGCAAAGATACTGCATTTTTCGTTATCACACAATATGTTGTGAAAATTTTTGATTTTTTGGCATAGCCTATGCAAGGGGTGCAATTAAATTTTCTACATTTGTAGAATATTATCAACGGAAATGGCATCCTTTTTTGTGAAGTTTAAAATTCTGCTGGCATACCTGTCATTGATATTGATAGGGGTGCTTGCCGTATGGGTGGTATTGGCGCAGGTTGATTCTCTTTCTGCACCTGACCATACTTTGGAAAATTCAGGAAAGCGCAGCTCTGTTGTTTCTGAAATGTTGTTTTATTTATATCGTTCAGAGAGCGACGGGATGCAGCTTTTGATGGGGAATAAGGATTATTTATCAAGGTATGAGGACGATTTGAATGCCATTTATGTTTCTTTGGATTCCTTAAAATCATTTTCTGCTGATTCTGTACAAGTGGCGAGGCTTGATAGTGTGGCGTCTTTGATTGCATTGAAGGAAGCGACGCTGTTGTCGATGATTGGTGGGGCTGATATGGATGCTTATAACAAAGAAATCAATAAGCGTATTAGCAGGTTGTTGCCTGATTCTGCGGCTTTGGACGAGCAGTTGCTCGCTTCTACTAAAAATATTGTACGACGTGATACGGTGATAACAAAGCATAAATCAGGAAATTTCTTTAGCAGGTTAAAGGGCGTTTTTAAAAAATCGCGTAAGGATTCGACCGTTATAGTAACTTCTACTGGAGATTCTGATTCTATTTATGTGTCTGTTGCTGATTCAATCAATGCAGTGCTTGGTAATTTGCAGGCTGATATTGCGGGCTTGCAGAGTTGGGCCGTGGCTCGTCAGCGTGGGTTGTTGTCAAAATGGGCAGAGGACAATTATTCTGTCAATTCGCTGATTTATCGTATTATTAATGATTACGAAATGGATATGGCGGCGGCAATGCTTGTATCGGAAGCTAAAAAAGAGTCAGAAGACGGGACTACGGTGAAAATATTGGCGGCGATTGCAATAGCTGCGATTACAGTCGTATTGTTTTTCATATGGGTGATATGGCGTGATTTGGAGCGCAGCAATCGTTATAAAAAAGAGTTGGAGAGAATCAACAAGGCAAATTTGGAATTGCTTTCCGCTCGTGAGAATTTAATGCTGGCAATAACCCATGACATAAAAGCTCCTTTAGGGTCGATAATTGGATATACTGATTTATTGTCACGTCTGTCATCGGGTAACCGGGAAAAATTGTACATATCCAACATAAAGGCTTCTTCTGATTTGCTTCTTTCATTGGTCTCTGATTTGCTTGAATTCCATAAACTTGATAGTGGAAAGGAGGAATTGAAGATTCTGCCATTCAATTTGTGTGAGTTTTTTGAATCGGTACATAGGCTTTTTTTACCGGTGGCAGAAAATAAAGGGTTGAAATTGTTTTTACAAGTGGGTGTTGAGCGGGGTTTATGTGTTGAATCAGACCCGTTGAAGCTTAGGCAGGTTGTCAATAATCTGGTCAATAACGCGATTAAG